>CAXEKM010000765.1:0-2856 GCA_963996645.1 uncultured Marinoscillum sp. | reverse complement strand
TGAAGGAACTTTTGATCCTTCATACTCAGTCCATATCTTGCTATCGCTTTTCGATCTACATCGAATTCCAGATAGGATTGTTGGTAAACCCTATCTGGAATTCGATGTAGATCGAAAAGCGATAGCAAGATATGGACTGAGTATGAAGGATCTACAGAACTATATTGAAGTAGCAATTGGGGGAATTAAACTTACAACGACGGTTGAAGGAAGGGAGAGGTTTCCTGTAAGGGTTCGCTATGCACGTGAGTTCAGGGATAATCCAGAAGATGTGAAAAAAGTATTAATACCGACACCTGCAGGAGCTCAAGTTCCTTTGGGAGAACTTGCGGAGATTACCTATCGAAGGGGGCCACAGGTCATTAAGAGTGAAGATACTTTTTTGGATGGGTATGTCATTTTCGATAAAAAGGCTGGCTATGCAGAAGTTGATGTAGTAGAAGAAGCTCAGCGATTTATCCAGGCTAAAATGGATTCTGGAGAGTTTATGCTGCCAGCGGGAGTTTCATATAAGTTTACTGGTAATTATGAAAATCAAATAAGAGCTACGAAGCGGCTTGCGATTGTTGTTCCAATATCACTATTGGCAATTTTCCTGATCCTCTATTTCCAGTTTGGAAACATGCAGACTACAGGAATGGTCTTCTCGGGCATATTCATTGCATTTTCTGGTGGGTTTATCATGATGTGGCTTTACAGTCAAGAGTGGTTTTTGAATTTCGCGGTAGCTGGTGTGAATATGCGTGACCTCTTTGATATGCACACTATCAATCTTAGTGTAGCAGTATGGGTTGGGTTTATAGCCCTATTTGGAATTGCCACAGATGATGGTGTAATCATGGGTACATATATCAAGCAAACATTTGAGGCTGAGAAGCCTAAAACTGTGGAAGAGGTACGAGCAGCTATCATGCATGCCGGTGAGAAGCGGGTGCGACCAGCAATGATGACGGCCGCTGTAGCCATTATTGCATTGATTCCGGTACTAACCTCCACAGGTAAGGGTTCGGATATTATGGTGCCAATGGCGATTCCTTCGTTTGGAGGGATGTCTATACAAGTAATAACCATGTTCATTGTACCCACTCTCTATTGTGCCTGGCAGGAAAGGATAGTGAAAAAACAATTAAAACAACAATCAAAAGGAGAAGTAAAATGAATTTGAAATCTGTTTATATAACATACATATTCCTACTTATCTCTGCTTTTGTTCATAAAGTTGAGGCACAGGAAAATCAGGACCCATTGGACGATTACCTTGAAATGGCCGCTAAAAATAATCCTGAGTTAAAATCTATTTTTAATAGCTATCTGGCCTTATTGGAGCGAATGCCTCAAGCTAGGGCTTTGCCTGATCCTACAGTGATGTTCAGCATTTTTGCGAGTCCGGTTGAGACACGGGTTGGTGCGCAAAATGCGGGAATCTCTTTAAGTCAGGCTTTCCCATGGTTTGGACAATTAAAATCACAGGAACAAGCCGTAGCTATGCTTGCGAAAGCCAGATATGAGGCGTTTGAGGATGCCAAAAATCGCCTGTTTTTTGATATTAGATCTACCTATTTCGATCTATATGTATTGGAAGCCGCAATAGACATAACAGATGAAAATGTCAGGCTGTTGGAATCGTTCAGGGAACTTGCTAATGTCAGGTTAGAATCTAATAAGGGCAGTGCTGTCGATCTTCTTAGAGTGGAAATGGATCTGGATGAGCTAAACAATCAGCTCCTCTATCTTGAGGATTCACGAATACCGATACAAGCAAGATTCAATGAGTTGCTTAATGAAGAAATACCTGTATCTATAGTGGTACCTGATACATTGAGAACCATTGCATTCATAGAAGGGAAGAATACTCTTTTAGATTCAATATTGGTACAAAACCCAGTTCTGAAGGGGCTAGACTATGAGTTGTCAGCGCTTGATTATGAGATTGATGTAGCTCAAAAAATGGGATTGCCTTCTTTTAGTATTGGGTTTTCTTATACAAGTATTTCACCCAGAACAGATATGGATATTCCTGATAATGGTAAGGATGCTTTGATTTTTCCACAGGTCGGAGTTCGTGTACCAATAAACCGTGGTAAATATCGATCGATGATCAAAGAAAAGGAATTGCTCAAGAGTTCAGTGAATTACAGGAAAGAAGATAAGGAAAACAAACTGGAGACAATACTGGAACAATCATGGCGAGATTATGCTGATGCTCAACGAAGGGTGGGTTTATATCATCGACTGATAGCATACGCTACTCAATCACTGGACATATTAGTCGCTCAATATACTGCTGCAGGAGTGGATTTTGAAGAGGTGTTAAGGATGGAGCGCCAATTACTCAGGTATGAACTGGAGTTAGAAAAGGCTCGTGCAGATCAAAACACTTATGTAGCATACATCAATTACATCACTGGTAAACAGCTTTGAAAATGAAAATATTAAATATAAAAAATGGAAAAACAGTCCTCACCTATCTGGCAGTATTACTGATAGGCATTCTAATAGGATGGTTATTGATTGGAGGAACTGAAGAAAATGGTGGTCAAGAGAGCTTGTCTACAGATCACGCTGCAATGGATCACGCTGAGGGTACAATTTGGACATGTTCCATGCACCCTCAAATACAAAAGGATGAGCCTGGAAATTGTCCTATCTGTGGAATGGAATTGATACCAATGAAAGAAGATGAGGATGATGGTGAGGCTGGTCAATATTCGGTGAAACTTTCCAATGCCGCAATGAAAATTGCAGAGGTGGAGATGACCACTATTCAGAAAAAAGCACCCTATAAGGAGGTTTATTTGCCTGGTAAAGTAATGGCCGATGAGCGGAATATTGCAGAATTAACAGCACGCTATCCTG
>CAXEKM010000764.1:0-2984 GCA_963996645.1 uncultured Marinoscillum sp. | reverse complement strand
GAATCATGAGTTGATGGGACAACAAATTTCCAGAATATTTTATGATGGTGAATTGAAAGTGTATGGAAATGACGGGAAACTGCATCAGATATTTTTGAATCTCATTCATAATGCCAATCAAGCCATTATTGGAAAAGGAGAAATTGAGTTGATTACCAAACTTGAAGAGGAGACTCAAAAAGTTTTAGTGATTGTAAAAGATAATGGTACAGGAATATCTGATGAAAACATCAACCGTGTGTTTGATCCATTTTTCACCACCAAACAACCTGGCGAAGGGGTGGGGCTTGGTTTATTCATTGTTTATCAAATTGTGAAAGATCATGAAGGAGATATTCAGATATACTCCGATAAATCCGGAACATGCGTCACAATAGAACTGCCTCTTGGTTAGTCCAGATTTTTCATCCACTCGATAAGTAGCCCGGGCCAGTTAGCAAGTTGATTTTTGTTAAAAGCCAGGCTGAAGCCATGTCCGCCTTCGGGGTAAATGTGCATTTCTGAAGGTACATTGTTTTTAACCAATGCTTTATAGAATACCAGGCTGTTCTCAACTGGTACGGCTCCATCATCAGAGGCATGCAGCAGAAACGTAGGAGGTGTATTCGTATTGACCTGCAGTTCATTGGAGTATAATTCCACTAATTCAGTAGAAGGGTTTTTGCCAATTAAATTGTTTCGGGAGCCCATGTGAGTAAATTCTTTATTCATGGAAATAACTGGGTAAATCAATGCCATGAAACTTGGTCGTGTGGATTCATCAAAATGTGTCCCTAAAGTAGAAGCTAAGTGACCTCCAGCAGAGAAGCCCATAATACCTACTTTGTTCTCATCAATATTCCACGAGGAAGCTTTTTTTCTCACTAGTTTCATGGCCTGTTGGGCGTCCATTAATGGTGATTTGTGTGGTTCAACATTGCTGTCATTCTCTGGTAATCGATACTTTAATACAACAGCCGCAATGCCATGTCCATTCAGAAATTTGGCGATATCGGTTCCTTCCCAATCATAGGCCAATATTTGATAGCCACCACCAGGGCAAATGATGACAGCTTGACCTGTAGCATTTTGTTTGGATGGCAAGAAAACATCTATGGATGGGTTGATGACTTTCGATATTCTTACAATGTCACTAGAATCACTTACCTCATTGTTGCTGGAGGGTTTAGCGTTTGGGACACCATTGGGCCAGAGTGGTAAGGTGAAGTTTTGGGCGTATGTCAAGGTAGCCATGAATAATGTGGAAAGGGTTAGCAGTAGTCTCATACTTGAAAATTAATCAATCTGTGTAATCGAAGGAACCAATGTTGCTACTAACGATTTATAAACTGACTTAATCATGGATATACTTTTCAGCGTTTTAATGGATGTCTTCTTTATAAAGTGGTTTCGCAATGAATCCAGCACAATCAAAAGAGTGATGATTGTTTTATGTTCTATTTTAGTTGGAGTGCTGTGTGTCACAGTATTTTACAAGATACATAGCATGTAATAAATGATTAAAGCAGTCTTATATTGAGCGATTTTAAGTGCAGGTATGAGGTTTTGAAGAAATCATCTCCCAGATTGCCTTATTGTTAACATTGGATAACAATAATTAATAATTTGTGAATTAATATCGATTCTCTTGATTAATTTGCTAGTTAACTGAATTTAAAAATTGAACTAGCTTATGAAAAAACTACTCTACTTAGGGCTGCTAATCTTATCTACGCAGGTCTTTGCTCAGGTGAAGATTTCTGGAAAAATTTCTGATGAATCAGGAATGGAAATTGTCGGAGCCACCATTCTTGAAAAAGGTACTAGCAACGGTACCATTACCGATTATGAAGGTAAGTATGAATTGACAGTCAGTGATGGTGCTGAACTTTATGTTTCCTTTGTTGGATTTAAGTCCCAAACTATACCCGTTGATGGACAATCAACAATCAATGTGACACTTACTGAAGGTTTGGAGCTTGGGGCGGTCATTGTAGTAGGTTCTAGAAATCAAAATAGAACCGAGTTGTCTACCCCGGTTCCTGTTGATGTGATTGATTTTTCTGAGATTCCTGCTAGAAATGGACAAATAGAAATCAATCAAATTCTTCAATACGCCGCTCCATCCTTTAACTCATCGAAGCAATCCGGATCAGATGGTGCTGACCACATTGACCCGGCGACACTTAGAGGACTTGGGCCTGATCAAACGCTAGTGCTAATCAACGGAAAGCGTAGACATCAATCGTCGTTGATCAACGTGTTCGGTACAAGAGGTCGTGGAAATACTGGTACAGATTTAAATAACATCCCTGTTTCATCCATTGAGCGTATTGAAGTATTGAGAGACGGTGCATCTGCACAATATGGTTCCGATGCCATTGCTGGGGTAATCAACATTGTTTTGAAAGATGAAGTAGGTAAACTAAGCGGCAATATCACTCATGGTGCATACAGCACTAATAATGATGGAACATTTGATCCGGGAACTGCCAACGATGGAGGAACAAATCGTTTATATGATGAAGATAAAAGCTTTGATGGTAATACGACAAGAGCGTCTTTAAATTATGGAGTCGCAATTGGTGATGATGGCGGATTCATCAACATGACTACTGAATTTGTCAATAAAGAAAAGACTTTACGTCCTGGAGCTTCGTTCAGAAAAGGATTTGGTGAAGCAGGAATACAAGGTTTTAACTTCATGGCCAATGCGGCAGTGCCTCTTGGAGAGAATACGGAAGTTTACGCTTTTGGAGGAAGAAACTTTAGAAATACGGATGCCTATGCATTTAGCAGAGATGCGGATTCTGAAAGAACAGTGCAGTCAATTTATCCGGATGGATTTACACCAAGAATTACTTCAATCATCACAGATGAGTCAGTTTCTGCAGGTGTAAAGCAATTGTTGCCTAATGGATGGACACTGGATTTGAATAACAACTTTGGTAAGAACAACTTCCACTACTACATCAAAAACACTAACAATGCATCTCTTGAGGAGG
>CAXEKM010000763.1:0-5146 GCA_963996645.1 uncultured Marinoscillum sp. | reverse complement strand
TCTTGCAGTTTTATGATAGTATTTATTAAACAATCTTCTTTTCTCAGATTGCCTGATGCGTTTTATTGCAGATTTATGATTTGCCATAATTAATTATTTTTAGTGACCCGTAGGGGATTCGAACCCCTGTTACCAGGATGAAAACCTGGCGTCCTAACCCCTAGACGAACGGACCATTTTGTCTTTCAAAGAGAAACTTTTAATCGCCTCTCCGTGTTTGGGAGTGCAAATATAACACCGACTTTTACAATCCCAAATACTGGAAGAAAAATTTTGCAAAAAAAATTTAGCCCCGTCTCCGAGGCTAAATTTTCAATCTATTCATAACAGTTTATTGAGCTACTGGCTCACCGTATTTGTCAACTAATATTGGATCTCCAGGACCATCTACTCTCAATGGCTCGTACTGAGTTTCCTTATCACCCACAATTAGGTAAATCATGTTATTTAGGTTCATGTACTCATTAACAGTCGCCTGAACTTTCTCAACAGTCATATCTTTAACTGCTTGCTGTTCTTCATCCAGATAGTTCTGTGGAAGGTCATACGTACTGATATTCTGAAGAATACCGATCAAACTAAACAGAGTCTCAAATCTTCGAGTATTCTCTTTAATCATAGACACCTGAGTCTTTCTCAAATCCTCTTCTGTATAGTTAGCCGCATAGTTTCCGATCACTTCTTTGAATGTTTCCAAAGCCGGAGCCGTCACAGCAGACTGGACACTAGAAGAAGCCATCCAAATACCCGGATCGTAAGACTGACGAGAAACAAACGAATACGCTCCATAAGTAAACTGCTTTTCTTCTCTTAAAACCTGGAAAAGCTGTCCACTTGAGCCACCACCTAAACGATCATTAGCAATGTTGATTAGGTTAAATGCAGGATCATTTCCTTCTACAGCCAATCTACCAATATTGATTACAGACTGCTTAGCTTTTGGAATGTCTACAAAGAACACTTGAGGTTCAGTTGGAACAGGAGGCACATCGAATTCCGGCATTACCACTTGCTTTGACTCCCAGCTACTTAGCTTCTCCAATGACTTCATCACCGCAGACTGAGATACAGCTCCCGCAACGTGATAGTTAGTAACTGACGGAGAGAAGTTTTTCTCATAGTACGCTTTAATATCTTCCAAAGTAATTGCCTCAACTGTTTCTGTATATCCTACAATAGGATGAGATAAAATGTGATCATCACCATAAAACAGTTTATTTCGAACTGTACCGGCTACCGCATTTGGATTTGCTTCACGTTGCTGAATAGTATTGATAGTCCCGCTCTTAATTCTTTCAAACTCTGCCGCATCCCATCTTGGCTCCAATAAGATTTCGGAAACAAGATCCATAGTCGCAGCATAGTTTCTAGCCAAACAGTTTCCTGATATAGTAATGTACTCATCAGATGTACCCATATTGATAGAAGAACCTAATTGACCAATCGCATCTTCCAACTCTTCTGGAGTCTTTGTAGCTGTACCCTCCATCATTAGATCGGTAATCATGTTAGCAGCACCTACTTTATCTGGATTATCAAGATACAAGCCACCCATGATTCTGAAACTAAACTGCACCAAAGGCAATTCATCTCTTTCGATACCATAAACATCGATTCCATTAGCCGTTTTTGATGTCCAGATTGTTGGAGGAGTAACTAATGGATCTTCACCAAACTCCGGCTCCACTGTTCTATCAAATGATGATTCAGTTTTTGTATAAGTGAAATCACCTTCTTGCTCCATTACTTCAGATGGCTTGAACTCATTCAATCCTTCTTCTTTGATCTGTGCAGGAATAGCTGAAGAAAGCGCCAAATCAGCAGCTCCTGTTGGAACGAAATTGGTCACTACACTATTCTTACCTTTGATGTATTTCTGATATACACGCATCACATCATCCTTGGTCACATTTTTGATATTCTCAATATCCTTTGTGATGTAACCTGGATCACCTGTGTACTCATTATAGAATGCCAGCTGAAGTGACTTATTGAATACACTTGAAATACCATTGTAGAAATTCGTCTCCTGGCGTGCTTTGATACGCTCCAGGTCCTTCTCAGAGAATCCTTCCGTCTCAAACTTATCTAGCGCCTGACCGATCAATGTTCTTACCGTATCCAGATCAACACCTTTATTAGCTCTTACTCTGAATGTGAATGTACCGGCCAATTCATTAGCGCTATGCCATGCACTTACACCAGACTCTGGCGCTACTTCAGCCTCTTCAACCAATACTTTATATAAAGGCGCACGCTTGCCATCTGTTAAAATCTCAGACAGAGCATCTAGAGCCCACTGATCAGCATTGTACTGCTCCACTGTTGGGAACGTCATTCTGATTTCTGGCAATTGAGCAAAATTATCTTCGTAATAAAGAACCTTAGTTTCATCTAAAGATACCGGCATCGGCTGCATTGGTTGATCATCACCTCTAGAAGGTATTTCTCCAAAGTATTTATCAACTAGCCCTTTTACTTCTTCAGATTTGAAATCACCAGCGATCACCAAGGTTGCATTGTTAGGACCATACCACTTGTCGTAGAACTCCTTCACATCTTCAATGGTCGCTCCTTGCAAATCTTCAAGTTCTCCGATCACTGTCCAGTTGTAAGGGTGACCTTCTGGGTACAAAGCTTTTCTGATTACATAATCTGTATGACCGTAAGGCTGATTATCTACACGCTGACGCTTTTCATTTTGAACCACCGGCTTTTCACCTTCCAGATCAGTTAAGGAAACAGCGTTAATAAAGAAACCCATTCTATCAGACTCCATCCAAAGCACCTTTTCCAGAGCATCTTTAGGAACAGTTTCGAAGTAAATAGTGAAGTCATTAGAAGTTCCTCCGTTGAAGGTTCCACCCCACTCATTGATATTCTTGAAAAATCCACCTTCCGGCACATTTTCTGACTTTTGGAACAACATGTGCTCGAAGAAGTGAGCAAACCCTGTTCTCCCTGGTTTTTCACGATTAGACCCTACATGCACCACGATCGAAACCGCCACAATAGGATCAGAATGATCTTCGTGAAGCACCACGTCAAGACCATTACTCAACTGGTACTTTTCAAAATCAACAGAGAGCTTTGCACCCTCCTCTTTGGGCTCTGTCTGGCCACATGATCCAAGGATCACAGCAACCACTAACACAACCACTAATTTCAAGTTTTTCATTAGTTGTTAGAGTTTATTTGATTTAAGCTAATATGAAGTTAAAGAAAATTTAGTTGGACGGGAATTAAAAGAATATAGAATCCATTTACATGAATGGAGGGAATAAGAAGTGGGTGGATATCACCTATTGACAAAAGTCAGTAATAATTGTTCAATCCCTGACAAACTAAACCTACAACATATTTGCTTCCAAAAAATCTAGTTATAGATTTGCAGAGATTTATTTTGAATAATCCGTAAAAAACCAAATAACATGTCAAAAGTCAAAATCGGAATCAATGGATTCGGACGTATCGGAAGATTGGTATTCCGTGTAGCTGCCGAAAGAGAAAATATCGAAATCGTAGGTATCAACGACCTACTTGATGTTGAGTACATCGCTTACATGCTTAAGTACGACTCAACTCACGGACAATTCAAAGGAACTGTTGAAGTAACTGACGGTAAACTTGTAGTAAACGGATCAGAAATCCGCGTTACTTCTGAAAGAAACCCTGCAGACCTTAAATGGGGTGATGTAGGTGCTGAGTACGTAATCGAAGCTACTGGTATCTTCCTTACTAAAGACTCTGCTCAAGGACACTTGGACGCTGGCGCTAAAAAAGTAATCATGACTGGTCCATCAAAAGACGATACTCCAATGTTCGTTATGGGTGTAAACCAGGAGAAGTACACTACAGATATGAACTTTGTATCTAATGCTTCATGTACTACTAACTGTCTAGCTCCTATCGCTAAAGTATTGAATGACACATTCGGTATCGAAAGTGGTTTGATGACTACTGTTCACGCTACTACTGCTACTCAAAAAACAGTAGACGGTCCTTCTATGAAAGACTGGAGAGGTGGACGTGGCGCTGGCCAAAACATCATCCCTTCATCTACAGGTGCTGCTAAAGCAGTAGGAAAAGTTATTCCTGAGTTGAATGGTAAATTGACTGGTATGTCATTTAGAGTTCCAACTCCAGACGTTTCTGTAGTTGACTTGACTGTACAGTTGAAAAAAGAGACTTCTTACGAGGAGATCTGTAAAGTAATGAAAGAAGCTTCAGAAGGTGCATTGAAAGGTGTGCTTGGATACACTGAAGATGCAGTAGTTTCTACTGACTTCTTAGGTGATTCTAGAACTTCGATCTTCGATGCGGGTGCTGGTATCCAGTTGACTCCAACTTTCGTGAAAGTTGTTTCCTGGTATGACAATGAGTGGGGTTACTCTACTAAAGTAGTTGAGCTTCTTGAGTTCATCGCTGCTAAAGGTTAATTCCATACAAGCATAGAATTTGAAAACCCTGGCGAGTTCGTCAGGGTTTTTTATTTACTCCTGTACAACACAATAAATTGAATAACCAATCCAATTGCTATTAAGGCACCTATCTCAAGTTTAGTAATCAAATTACTTCGATCAATAGCCTGATTGGAATAATCAATTTGCCTCTTCCCTTCTTTGATTTGTATTTCAAACAAAACATCAAGAATTTCATTAACCTCTAGATGCTGTTGATCCAACTGTCGAATATATTCAGAACTTACACCCTGAATATCACCCACCAACAATTCAGACTCATACTTTTCCAGAACAGCTAACTCTCGCTTCAATCGTTCAAAATAGGACTCCTCATGTGCAACCATTGCTGTCGCAGCAAATCTTCCAATCAATGAATCAATAGCCGTATTTGATAGATTATTGGTCTGCTGAATCTCTGCTAACTCAGCCAAATGCAGGACCTCCTGTTTCTTTTGAAGTTGTCTGGAAATTTTAAACAAATAATCTTTAACCAATAATCGGTCTTCATATACAGTTGTCAGTGCACGCTCCACAACTTCAAAGTGCCGCTTATCCATCAGGTTTGTTGCCAACACCAATAAGAATACCACTATAAGTGCAGTAATTGATTTTAATTTACTGAAGGATCTGTTCTGGGTCATCGCAATAAAGGTTTGAGTCTATTAGAAGTAACGAAAACCACT
>CAXEKM010000762.1:0-2726 GCA_963996645.1 uncultured Marinoscillum sp. | reverse complement strand
TAGCTAAAGGACTTGAAAAACTCCATCATAAAGCATTTGATTTCACCATCCATGGCACCTTGTTAAAAGGAACTGATGAAGGCAATCACTTATTAAGACAAACTACTTCTGGACTTGCAGCTATCATTGGTGGAGCTGATAGTATTGCATTCAATCCGGGAGAAACCTCCTGGGCAGCTAAAGGATCACATCGCATTAGCAGAAATATCGGAAACCTGATTCGTCATGAATCTAAAATGAATGCGATTCAATCTGCGGCAAACGGATCGTACTTTATTGATGCACTCACTGATCAACTTGCCCGACTAGCATGGTCACAATTAGATGCTTCCATCACTACAAACAAGTCTTTTGAAGATGTATTTGATACAAAAGCAATATCTCCTATCTCTGATTTCTCTCAGCTAGGCTATTCTGCAGGAGTTCCGCCATTCTTGCGTGGACCATATGCAACGATGTACGCCGTAAGACCATGGACTATCAGACAATACGCAGGCTTCTCTACTGCGGAAGAATCCAATGCATTTTACAGGCGTAATTTAGCGGCTGGTCAAAAGGGACTTTCTGTCGCATTTGATTTGGCAACGCACAGAGGCTATGACAGTGATCACCCAAGAGTTTCTGGAGATGTTGGTAAAGCTGGAGTGGCCATTGACTCAGTTGAGGACATGAAGATCTTATTTGATCAGATTCCACTAGACGAAATGTCTGTCTCCATGACAATGAATGGAGCCGTAATTCCAGTAATGGCCTTCTATATTGTCGCCGCAGAAGAACAGGGAGTTACTCCAGAAAAATTGACTGGTACCATTCAGAATGACATCCTCAAGGAATTCATGGTACGTAATACGTACATCTACCCTCCTAAACCATCCATGCGAATCATCGCGGATATTTTCAGATACACTTCTGAAAAAATGCCGAAATTCAACTCTATCAGCATTAGTGGCTATCACATGCATGAAGCCGGTGCTACTGCGGCCATAGAGCTCGCATTTACCCTTGCAGATGGAGTAGAATACATCAAAACGGGACTGGAAGCCGGCATCAAAATCGATGCTTTTGCTCCTAGACTTTCGTTCTTCTGGGGAATAGGAATGAATTTCTTTACTGAAATCGCCAAAATGCGAGCCGGAAGAATCCTATGGGCTAAACTGGTCAACCAGTTCAACCCTGAAAGTGATAAATCACTCGCTCTAAGAACTCATAGTCAAACTTCAGGCTATAGTTTAACAGCCCAAGACCCATATAACAATGTTGGAAGAACCGCCATTGAAGCTTTGGCTGCTGCTTTTGGTCATACTCAATCTTTACATACGAATGCACTGGATGAAGCCATCGCTTTACCTACTGATTACTCCGCTGCCATAGCTCGTGAAACACAAAAGTACCTACAAAGTGAAATCAACATTACACAAGTAGTGGATCCATGGGGCGGCTCACATGAAGTGGAGAAATTGACCAATGATTTAATCAATGAAGCCTGGGAGATCATTCAGGAAGTTGAAGAAATGGATGGAATGGCTAAAGCCATTGAATCTGGCTATCCGAAAATGAAAATCGAAGAAGCCGCCGCTCGAAAACAAGCCAAAATCGATTCAGGAAAAGAAATTATTGTAGGCATCAATCGATTCGCTACTGACGAAAAAACCGAAATTGAATTACTCGAAGTTGACAACAATGAGGTTCGGAACAAGCAGATAGCGAGACTTGACACAATTAAAGCCTCTAGAAATCAGCAAGCGGTAGACCAAGCCTTAAAAGCGATTACCGAAGCTTGCAAGAACAATACTGGAAACCTATTAGAACTGGCCGTAAATGCCGCTCGTGAACGGGCAACTTTAGGAGAGATCTCCAATGCTATGGAAGAAGTATTCGGAAGGTACCAGGCAAAAAACGAAACAATATCAGGCGTGTATTCATCAGAAATCAAACAAGACGAAAACTTCAAAAACGCCAGAGAACTGGCCGATAAGTTTGAAGAAATAGAAGGTCGAAGACCGAGAATACTGGTAGCCAAAATGGGTCAGGATGGCCATGATCGAGGAGCGAAAGTAATTGCCACGGCATTTGCCGACCTGGGCTTTGACGTGGACATGGGACCTCTATTCCAAACACCAGAAGAAGTGGCTCTACAAGCAGCAGAAAATGATGTGCACATGGTAGGTGCATCTTCCCTTGCTGGAGGACATAAAACTTTAGTCCCCGAATTGGTACAGGAACTAAAAAAGATTGGCAGAGAGGATATTCTGGTTATTGCTGGAGGAATCATTCCTGAAATTGACTACTCCTACTTAAAGGAGGCGGGAGTATCATTCATCTTTGGCCCTGGAACAGTGATTTCCAAAGCAGCAAGTGAAATTCTTGACAGAATGCTGAACTAAACTGAATCGTCTATTTTCCAAAGAGCATAAAAAAACCCTGACAAGATTGTCAGGGTTTATATTTTAAAATTCTTTCCTAATTACTCAGCAAGACCATTTTTGATCAAGAAACCTTCGTAAAGCTCCTGGAAATCTTCGATATCTGGAGACATTTTGATTGCTTCTTCATACTTAGTCAATGCATCTAGAATCAAACCGTTCTCTTCATAGAAAGAAGCGTAGATGATTTTGTTAAGTGGAGAATCCTCAGAAACCTCGCTCTTCAAGTTAGCAAGACCTTCTTGAACCTCAACTTTGTCACCAGACTTAACTTTCTTGATTCCTATTTCACCAGAAGAAATT
>CAXEKM010000761.1:0-6221 GCA_963996645.1 uncultured Marinoscillum sp. | reverse complement strand
CTTTACCTTATTCTTTAGTCACCAAAAACTCCACAGCTCCCTACTCAATTGGCTAGGCCGATTACGAGAAACCGCTGAAGAATGACCTAAAATTATCGCCGCTAACTCGAACCTAACCGAAAAAACCGCCCTAAAATGATGTTCATTACCTAACACGTAATGCCATAATGAATTGAAATAAATTAAACGAAGGGTATTTGAAATTGGTTAGTTCAAGTAAGATGATAGATTTTCGATTGCAGGCATGGAATAGCTTGAAACGATGGCTAGTCCTTTCTTTCTTTGTTCAATTAGTTTTTTCCTCTACAGTTCTAGGCCAGAATATCAAACTTGATATTGCCAAAAACCCAAGTCAGTATGTCTTGAGAAGTTGGAGTACGGAGGAAGGCATGGCTTCTGAATCCACTAATGAAATTCTCCAATCTGATGACGGTTATATATGGATTGCAACCTATGCTGGACTTCATCGATTTGATGGAAAGGACTTCACCATTTTCAACAGCTCCAACAGCAATATTCCTTCCCCTACGGTATTAAGAGTAAAGAAAGGCATTCATGGAGAAATATGGATTGGTTCACAACATGGTTTAGCCTATCTAAAAAACGACGAATTTATTGTACCAAATACGCTAGAACCAACTCGCGACATGAGTATTGAGCAAATGCTCATTACCAAAGATGGCGACTTGTGGTTTAGTACCCGTACCAACAACATTTATCGGTATAAGACTGACCAATTGAAAAACTTCACTGCAGACTTTAATGTGAAGGAAAGCACTGTACTTTCCATGATCGAATCAGATCATGGAGAGCTGTATTTTGGTACCGATGATTCTCATATTTTAGCATATAACCCTTCAACCAATGAAGTAACAGACGTCACTCCACCGGATAATGTAAACGGCATCAATGACTTTTTCTGGTCAGAAGACAAACTGTTTGTAGCTACGGGAATAGGTCTCTATGTTTATGACGGATCATCCTATAAAATACATCAGGGGATCTCCAACAGAGCAGTAACAGCACTACATGTTGATAAGAATGATGTCATCTGGCTTGGAACGATGAATGGATTGTTTCGATGGAATCCAGAAAGTCAAAAACTTGACTCTCTGACCGAAGAAAATGGAATGCCCAATAACATTGTCAGAGACATGCTGGTGGACATGCGTGGTAATCTATGGGTTGCCACCTACAGGAATGGGATTTTCTTTCTATCTGATGGATCAATTGTTAGCTATTCTAAAGAAGAAGGCACCGAAACTACCATCATCTCCAGTATTACTGAAATAGGCAAAGACACTTACTTACTCGGAAATGAAAACAGCTCGTTTAACATTCTCCAGAATGATAAAATAACTCCATGGACACCGCCCATTGCAGTTCCTACCGCTCGTCTAAAACATTTGTTTACGGATAGCAAAGGAAGAGTCTGGGTAAGCACCTATGCCGGACTGTACGTATTGAATGGTGAAAATAGTCGTCGGTTTACCGTGAGTGAAGGATTTCCTGACAATTATATCAGAGTGACATTTGAAGACAATCAAGGAAACATTTGGGTTGGGACCAAAAATGCAGGACTCATTCGCTTCAAAACACTCAACGATTGGGAGAATATCACCATTGAAGACGGCCTAAGCTCCAACTATATCATGTCTATTGAAGAGAGTTCTTCTGGTCAAATCATAGTTGGTACTATAGGAGGACTAAACATCATTGAGAAAGATGGAAGCATTCAATATGTAACGATAGATGACGGTCTACCTGCCAGTTTCATGTTCTCGACACTATCAACTGTCAAATTCATCTGGTTAACCAGTAATGATGGACTAACAGGCTATAATCAAGACACAATTGTAAACTTCAACCAGGAAAATGGTCTTGGTTTTGACATAGTTTATGATATCATACAGGACGACTTTGGAAACATCTGGCTCCCCTCAGAAAATTCCATCCTTAGCATCAATTTAGAACAGCTGGAAGCTGCTGCTTATGATTCTACAATTCAACTAACTGTCAAGCAATATGATAAGAGTTACGGCATGAAAAACAGCCACTGTCTAGGAGCTGCTTTATCCTTGAAAGACTCACAGGGCATGATATGGGTTCCAACATTAGATGGTGTGGTGAGCATTGACCCAAAAGAGATCAACGCACCTGTTTTCGAGCCATACATGATCATTGAGAATATCCTTGCTGATCAAGAAGAATTGACCATTGATGAACTTATCCAAGTACCGGCAGGTACGATCAGGTTGTTGATAGACTTTACAGCCATTAGTTATGTCCAAACAGATCGTCTTCAGTTTAGATACAAATTAGAACCATTTGACAAGGAATGGATTAAGGCTTCTGGAGAACGTAATGGTGTCTATACCAACCTCCCTCCCGGCAAATACAAATTCATCCTTCAAACTGGAGTAGATGGAAAATATAACGACACACTGCTTACTAAAGAAATTATCATAGAAGCGGCCTGGTGGCAGACGCTTTGGGCAAGAATATTAATTGCGGTAACGATCGTCTTATTGGCTCTATTGATCTACTGGTTACGACTAAGAGCGCTTACTTCAAGAAATATGTGGCTAGAAACAACGGTTGCTGAACGCACGAAAGAACTAGAAGAGCAAAAAAGTGAATTGAACGATGCCATAGAGCAACTGAAGAACGTCCAGGAACAAATGGTACAGTCCGACAAGATGGCCTCTCTAGGAGTATTATCCGCTGGTGTGGCTCATGAAATCAATAACCCGCTCAACTTTATTCAAGGCGGCGTAGAGGGACTAGAACAAACACTGGTCAACGGAGGCTACCCAACCAAAGAAGAATTTGATATATTGATCGGTGCTATCAAAGAAGGAGTTAATAGAGCTTCCAAGATTGTATCTAGCTTAAATGAATTTAGTCACTCTGCAGATGACAGGGACGAACCTTGTGACATTCATCACATCATAGAGAACTGTCTCACCATGCTTCAATACCGGATTAAAAATGATATTGAATTAATCAAGCATTATAAGGTAGATGATGTGAAGATCATGGCCAATAATGGTAAAATCCACCAGGTTTTCCTCAACGTTATCACCAATGCCATGCAAGCCATTGAAGACACAGGAACGATCAAAATCAACACCTGGACCGATCATACGAATGTGATCATTGAAATCATCGATTCAGGTCAAGGGATTAAACCTGAAGACCTTCCAAAAATCACAGAGCCGTTCTTCAGCACCAAAGAACCAGGAAAAGGAACTGGATTGGGTCTTTCTATAACTTACGCCATCATAACAGAGCACAAAGGCCAGTTGACTTATTCATCCATTTGGGGCAAAGGAACTACGGCCAGAATAGTGTTGCCAAGGATGTGATAAGAGTTAGTACTTGATTAGTTCAAGCTCAATGCTTTTCAATATTTGTCGCTAGGCCAAGGGAATACTCAAGTTCACATGTCTCGATAACAGAGCAAATTGCACTATTTTAACAGTTAAATTATTCCCCTCATATTCGAGTCAAAACCACTGCGGGTTTGAGATAAAGTCTGCGCAGGTTTTACTTAAAACCTGCGCAGACTTTTGACAACATCTAAGCAGTTTTCTGAAATCAAATGAAAAACTTCTTTTAAGCATATATAAGGCTATTTCTAGTCCAAAACCTTTCAATACCAAATCTTTCCAAAAAAAAATTGTACTATTCCAAGATACAGCAACTAAATCAAAAGAGCTGGCTAGCCATCAGATGATCATTACTCTGTCCTCATGAGAAGAGGGTTGAGTTCGAACGCACCTTCTTTCGAGCTCCAAGCTTTTCAATATTTATCGCCAGGCAAAGCCGAGCGACTAGTTGAGCTCTGGACATGGCTCCCTTTAGGGTATGGGGCAAAACATGTCCATGCAGAAGTCAAGAAACAGCACAGCTACACAAAAAGTATTGAATTTGCGATCCAATGTATCCTTTAGTCCCCTCTCCTCTAATGAGAGAGTTTGAGCGAGACTACTTGAATTGTATTACCGAGGATAAAACAAAAAAAAGCACGCCTTACAGCGTGCTTTTCTAATATCATGTAAGTCAATCTTATTTATTCAGGTCAGCTAATTGCTGCTTTAACACAGCAAAATCTGGCTGCATGTCCAATGCCTTTTGGTAAAGGTCTTTCGCTAAAGCTGTATTGCCTCTATCTTCTTCAATCATCCCTTTCAAGCGAATAGCGGCAACTTTCAATGGTATTTGCTGCGTGTTGTTTTTCTCGTCTTTAGGGAAAATCAACTTCTGCTGATCTGATTTTGGAGAGTCAATGATCACTTGAGCATTGTTGATTGCTTCTCCATAGCGCTTAATATCCATTTGTAAGAAAGCAATCTTATACAATGTACCCAGGTCATTATTCGCCAGGTACATTTTCTCATAGTTCTCAACAGCTCTATTTTTCACTCCCAACCCCTCAAAAGACAATGCCGCAACTTCAGCTGCAAACAAATCATTAGGATCAATGCGCATAGCATCAGTCGCCACCAAGGCCGCAGAAGCTAGTTGGTTATATTCATAATACCACAATGCCAATGTATCATACAATGCAGGATTACCTGGGTTTTCAGCAATTAAGTTGTACAAAGCCATTCTCGCTACAGATGGGTCATTATAGTTTTTCGCAATGCCATAGATAAATGCATTTTTACGCAACTCCCAAGGAATAGAGTCTTGTTTTGCTTTTTGGGTTCCATTCTGAGCGCTTGCCATATATCCGACAAACACAATGGCTAATGTCAATAAATACTTCATATGTAAATACTATATTTCTTTCAGTAAGTCTGCAAAAATAGAAATATGCAGCATATTTCTGCTTTACAAGTGCAAATTTGACTCCAGAGTGTCTTTTTTAACGTTTTATAACGTTTTATCAGCTGATTTAGGAATTCACAGAAGTTAAACCAAGCTTCTTTCCAGTATCAATCATCAATTGGTGAGCTTCCTCCCTATTATTATGAATGGTACCTTCCAGTATAGCTTCTTTAATCACATTTTTGATCTCTCCCACCTCACGAGATGGTTCAATCCCAAAGAATGCCATGATTTCCTCCCCTGAAATAGGTGGTTGAAAATTACGTACATGATCACGTTCTTCAACTTCCTTGATTTTGCGCTCCACTTTCTTGAAGTTGGCCAGGTACTTACGCACCTTATCCATGTTCTTAGAAGTGATATCAGCACGACACAAGGTCATCAAATCATCAATATCATCACCTGCCTCATAAAGTAATCTACGGATTGCTGAATCCGTTACTTTCTCGTTGACCAGGGCTATTGGCCTTAAATGAAGTTTAACAAGCTTTTGGACGTACTTCATCTTCTCATTGAGAGGAAGCTTCATGCGTTTAAAAATCTTAGGAGTCCACTTAGCTCCCAAATCCTCGTGACCATGAAAGGTCCACCCAGCTTGTTCGTGAAAACGTTGTGTAGCAGGCTTAGCTATATCATGCAAAATAGCTGACCATCGCAACCATAGGTCATCGGTATCCTGACAGATATTATCAAGCACCTGTAACGTATGGTAGAAGTTATCTTTATGCCCTTTTCCGTTAATACGCTTCACTCCATGAAGCTTAGCCATTTCTGGAAATATGATTTGGAGCAATCCTGAAGTAAATAGCAGCTTGAATCCATAAGAAGGCACTGGAGATAAGATGATCTTATTCAATTCATCCGAAATACGCTCTTGAGAGATGATTTTGATACGTTCCTTTTGGGTAATGATGGCATCAAAAGTCTTCGCCTCTATATCAAAATTGAGCTGAGAGGCAAAGCGTATAGCTCTCATGATCCGCAAAGGATCATCCGAGAATGTTACTTCCGGATCTAGTGGAGTGATAATTTGCTTTTGAGCTAAATGCTCCACTCCACCAAAGGGATCGATCAATGCACCGAAATTCTCCTTATTAAGACTAATGGCTAAGGCATTGATCGTAAAATCTCTACGATTCTGATCATCCTCCAGCGTGCCATTCTCTACTATAGGTTTGCGTGAATCTGAGCGATAACTCTCTTTTCGTGCTCCTACAAACTCAAGTTCAAATCCTTTAAAGGTAATAGCAGCGGTGCCAAAATTCTTATAGATAGCCAACTTGGCTTCTGTCCCAAGATGGTCTTTGACTGCTTGCGCCAATTTGATTCCAGAACCAACACATACAAAATCTATATCCTTGGATGGACGCTCCAGAATAATGTCT
>CAXEKM010000760.1:0-3439 GCA_963996645.1 uncultured Marinoscillum sp. | reverse complement strand
TTGATCCTTCTTTTATTGCCCCCCTTCTAAGCCAAATACGCAGCATATTATGGTGTGAATTAAGTGAATTTAGCATCCCCCTGTAGGGATATGCCCCATCAAAAATAAATGCACTAGGGCGATGCAGGGTGAAAATCATTGAAAGCATCGTAGTGATTGCTGAGCAAACGGCTGCCGGATCAGAAGAAGTGGCTTCTTCTGCATCAGAACTATCAGCAGGTATGAACAACTTCAACAACCGATCTGAGGAACTTGCCGCTATTGCCTTGTCGCTGAAAACCGGACTTAGAAAGTTTGAACTGTAATTGATTAATTCAATTGCTTTAGTAAGACTTTATACTCTTCAAGTGCATCTTCATGATGCTCTCCAGCAATTGAAATAGCCGTTTTAAGGTCTTTTTTGGCTCTTATCAGATCACCCAGCTGAGCAAATGCTTTACCTCTTTTTGCATACATGGCAGATAAAAAAGTTTGATCAGGATATTGCTCTATCCCTGTGGTGAAATATTGAATAGCCTCCTGAAAGTGATCATTGACTAAATAATAGCTACCTAACCGATGTTGCCAATAAGCTGATGCATATCTTCTAGATGACAATACTTCTTCGAACTCATTCATAAAGTATCGAAACGACTCAAAATCATCTTGTTTCCATGCCAGCCAAATCAACATATTCTTGGTCGAAGCACTAACTGCGGTGTCCAATCCGAAACGCTCTCCTCGTTCTTGAAAGTATCTTTTCAATTCTGGCAAGCCGCCCCTCTCTGTAAATTCACGAGTATCCGCGATAATATAAGCTGAATAGTTGTGATAGAAATACCTCAAACCTCTATATAATGAGACATAAGGAAGTGATTCATGAACCTCATCATCAAAAGATTGAAAAGTCCACTCCAGATTATTCAACGGATGTTTTTCAAGTTGATTGACCAATTCATACCCACTAGCTCTTGTGTAGACATCATATTTGGAATTGGCAACGAACAAGTATTTCTTACCTCCTTGAAAAGCCTGCTGATTAGACAACATTTGCTCATTAGCAAAGCCTCCATTGGAAGCAATTGCTCCTAAAAATGGAGAATTTTCAGTCAATAATACTTCACACGCAATAGCAGCGTTTTGCTCCCATCCGAATAAGACTTGTTCTTTTAATGTTCGGTAGTTGTCGTTGATGAATTCCGGAACTTCATTTTGAACATACTCAACAACTCCTTTCCAATTGACCTGAAGTAAGCTATCTCGGAATGGCCTATTTCGAAAGCTGACACCTACAACGATCATTTCCGGCATTACGTTCTCTCCTCTTAATGTCTCTTGTATACCAACACCATTGTAAAAGAACCATTGCCCATCCAGAACATAAACAACTGGATAGTCTTTAGTAATGCTCAAATACGATTGAGGATAATAGACTTGTAGCTGCATTGCTGTTCCAATACTTTGAGAATGAATGGAATGGTCTTCAAAGTGCACTTGACCAGCCAGATTAAAAACGAAACTACTGAAAAGGGTCAGCAGCAATACTTTATGGATCATATAGGTAAGGTTATGAATTAAAACAAACGACTTGCTACAACCCAGGTTGATCCGCCAGCCATCATTAACAGTACATTAACACTCAGAGGTTTCGAAAGATGAGTTAGTTTTCAGATTCAAATACCTGAATTAGTAACTTTCAACCTGTTTTGATTCCTAAAAGGAAAAAGTATGATTCAGCAAATACTCCAAAAGATATCCAAATGACAATACTGGGTATACATGTAGGTCATGACTCAAGTGCAGCTATAATTGTAGATGGAAAAATCATTGCCGACGTACAGGAAGAGCGATTCAATAGAGTAAAACATAGCGGAGACACTCCACTTAATGCAATACATTATTGTTTAGAAGCAGCCGGACTAGAGTCAATTAATGATGTTGACTATGTGAGCATTCCGTGGTTGCAAATCCCTGATGGACTCAAAACCATTTTCAATATCCCTGAGAGCTTCAATTGGAAACAACGCATTTTTCGGAAGGTATTCAAACTTATGTTTCGATCGCCATTCGACACTAATTGGCTCAGAACTCCTATCTATAAAGTTACCTTTGATCAATATGAAGGGCAGATCCACTCGTATGATCACCATTTGTGTCATGCCGCTAGTGCTTATTACACGCAAGCAGATAATGACAAACATCTGATATTCACCATTGACGGAATTGGAGATAACACCTGCACAGCAGTCTGGTTGGCAGAGGGCAGTCAAATAACTCCACTTAAAAAATATGGAACTGAAGCGGCAATCGGGTGGGCGTACAGTCTCGTCACTGAAGGTTTACATTGGATCCACGGTGATGGCGAAGGGAAAACTATGGGATTGGCTCCATATGGAGATTATAAGGCATGCAAAGGGCAACTCGATGGCTTCTTCCCACTATTTGAAGGTACTACACTTAAGAAGGAAGTTGATTTAGGTCCTCCTTATGTTTGGAATGAAAAAGGTGCAAGTCAATATCACTTAACCAAAGCTTCAGAGATAGAAAAACTTGTTCAGAAATATGGGAAAGAAAACATCGCAGCTGAGGCTCAAAGGAAACTAGAAGAAACAGTAAGCGAGCTCGTAAAAGGCTGGGTAGATCAAACTGGCTTAAAAAAGGTATGTTTCGCCGGTGGAGTCATGCTCAATGTAAAACTCAACCAACGATTGTGGAATAACCGCGCCTCTAATGGTATCGAAAAACAACACATTTATCCCAACCCTGGAGACTCAGGAGTAGCTGTTGGTGCTGCGCTTCTAGAGTATTATAAGCACCATTCTTTTGAGGGAGGCACATTAGAGTCACTTTATGGTGGCCCCGAATATTCCAATGAAGAGGTTGAAAAACAATTACAGCTATCCAAACTCAAGTATCAATTGCTGGACGACCCTGCAAAAACTGCAGCTCAATTGCTCTCTGAAAACAAAATCATTGGGTGGTTTCAGGGACGAATGGAAAGCGGACCTAGAGCATTAGGCAATCGCTCTATTTTGATGAGTCCATTAACAAAAGAAAACAAAGCTATACTCAACGAGAGAGTCAAATTCAGAGAATCTTTCAGGCCTTTTTGTCCAAGTCTCTTGTTGGAAAGCAAAGACAAATACCTCCTTGACAGCAAAGATGAATTCTTTATGATGACTTCCTTTAACTGTGTGGAATGTAAGAGAAATGAAATTCCAGCAGTAGTTCACGAAGATGGAACACTTCGTCCTCAGCTGGTCAAGAAAGAACAAAACCCACTATTCTGGCAATTGATAAAAGAATTTGAAACTATTACAGGGGAGTCTATCGTATTGAATACTTCCATGAATGTAATGGGTGAGCCAATTGTCAACACTCCAAGCGACGCGATAAAGTGTTTCTACAGCGCAGGAATTGACGCATTATTCATGGGTAACTTTTTAATTATCAAATAAAT
>CAXEKM010000759.1:0-6390 GCA_963996645.1 uncultured Marinoscillum sp. | reverse complement strand
GAAACAGAGGACGCCATTACTAAATATCAACGAAAGGTAAAACGTACTAACATCTTAGCATCGGTTTATATGACTGGTACGGTTCTTTTTCTAATTAGCTTGATGTTCATTTATGATGAAGAAAGTTGGTTATTTTACCTTTCTGTAAGTTCAGTTGTGATCCTTTCTATCACTATAGTGCTGATTCTCTGGACAAGGCGAATGGATGCAAGTAAAAAGCTTGTTCTTTCTGCAACCGAATACACGGATTATCAATTGAAGAAGCTCAAAAGATCAAAGAGAATCATTCAATTTTCTCCTTTGTACGGCTTACTTCTTGGTATTTGTGTGAATGCTTATGCCTATTCTCTACTTGAACACGCTTCTGGTGAATTTGTGTTTTGGATGACCAATATTAACTGGCTATACATCATGGTGGTGAGCTATGCATCCTATGTGGTGAAAATGCGACGCTATTTGCGCGATGTTCAACCAATTGTAGAGGAGTTAGAAGCCTTCAAAAGGTAATGCATACGTTTGCATTTTTTTTGCTTGAAATACAGCGCATTATTATGTCAAAACCTTGCGCTATAGTTCATATATTTGATTGAATCTTTTTGAAAATAGCAATCAAATTTTGATAAATGTCTAAAAAAGTAGCCATTGGCGTTGATATTGGAGGGACTCTTACAAAAGTAGGAATCGTAGATCGTGAAGGTGATCTTTTTGCACACACTGATTTTTCCACTACCAAACACAAGGAGTTTGGAGCCTATCTGGATGAGTTGAAATCTCATATTGAGAATTTAAAATCTCAAATTGACTTTGAATATGAAATTGTAGGTATTGGGGTTGGTGCTCCAAATGCCAATTATTATAGAGGTACTATTGAGTATGCTGCTAACCTTTTATGGAAGGGTATTGTACCTTTTACAGAGGAACTCAAGAAGCGCTATGATTTGCCAATCCACATTACCAATGATGCTAGCGCCGCAGCAATAGGGGAGATGATCTATGGTAATGCTGCAAGCATGAAAGATTTTATGGTCATTACCCTGGGTACCGGATTGGGTAGTGGTATTGTAGCTAATGGTCAACTAATCTACGGTTATGACTCACAGGCTGGGGAATTAGGTCATGTGATGATTGAGAAAGGCGGTCGCTTAACTGGCCTTGGAAGACGTGGTGGGTTAGAAGCATATGTATCAAGCACAGGTCTCAAAAGAACCGTATTTTTCTTGCTATGTGATAGCCTGGAAGATAGTGTTTTAAGAGATTATTCATTCAATGACCTTCACGGTGAAATTATCACTAAAGCAGCTGAAGATGGCGACCCAATTGCACAAGCAGCTTTCGAAATGACCGGTCGAATTTTAGGAGAGCAACTGGCTAACTTTACTACCTTCTCTCATCCTGAGGCATACTTCTTGCTAGGAGGATTAGCTAAAGCGGGTAAATGGATTTTTGAACCAACACAAAAACATCTGGAAGAGAATTTGCTTCCTTTCTATAAAGGTAAGGTTAAGCTTCTTCCATCAGGTATGATGAATAAAAATGCTGCTATTCTAGGTGCGGCGGCGTTGGTTTGGAATCATCAGGAGGGGTGATTGGTTGTTAATTGAAGACCGTTCGTCGTATTTAACACCATGCCGTTAGTAAAATTTAACTAACTTAATTCCTTCCTTATTCGTTGGTTTGGTAAGATTGCCGATAGGTACGAAAAAAATTTATTGTTATGAACAAGTTGCTTTTAATAATAGGGTCAGTAATCATGACCTATGGTGTTGGAGAGATAGCACTGAAAGATGAAGGTGTTCAAAATGCCGAGAATATTCAGGTTTTAGAAGGAGATACACTCAAAACACTTGAGCCAAAACCAGAGCACGCGAGCGAGACGTTCGTTATTGTCAATCTACTAAATAGATACCACTACAATAAGGTAACCCTGAATGATTCCATGTCATCAGTGGTTTATGATAATTACTTCGAGTCTTTAGACCCTAATAAATCATATTTCCTACAGTCAGATTTAGACTATTTCGAGAAATACAGATATACCATTGACGATCACTTGCCAGAAGGTAATCTTGATTTTGCGTACCAGGTATTTAGTATTTACCGTGAGCGATCATTAGATCGAATGGATTATATCACAGATATTCTTAAAACAGAACCAGATTTCAGTAAAGAGGAGTATTTCGAAACTGATAGAGAGAAAATGCCTTGGCCTAAGAACAAGGAAGAGTTGAATGATGTTTGGGCTAAAATCATTAAAAATCAAGCACTTAGTTATAAGATTTCAGGTAAGGACTGGGATTACATCGCGGATGCTTTAGCAAAAAGATATCAGCGAGTAGAAAAGGCATTATACCAATACAATAGTGAAGATGTGTATCAGGCTTACATGAACGCATTCACGAGCGCATATGATCCACATACAGACTATTTTTCACCAGTAGCTAAAGAGAACTTTCAGATTGATATGAGTTTGTCTTTGGAAGGAATTGGTGCTCAGTTGACACAGCAGTTGGATTATACTAAAGTAGCAGATATCATTCCTGGTGGTCCAGCATATAAAAGTAAGTTTTTACAAAAAGATGATCGTATCATTGGTGTTGCACAAGGTGATGATGGAGAGTTTGTTGATGTAATTGGATGGCGACTTGATGAAGTTGTACAGAAGATTAGAGGTCCAAAAGGATCAGTAGTTCGTCTTCAAGTAATTAAGAATGACAAAGACATCAATGGATTGCCAGATACTTTGCGATTGGTAAGAGACAAGATCAAACTTGAAAGATCCGCTGCAAAGGGCGAGATCATTCCTTTGATTGAAAATAATCAAACCTATAGCTTAGGAGTAGTTACTGTTCCTAGCTTCTATCTCAATTTTGATGAGATGAACAAGGGTGTAAAGGATTACCGAAGCACCACAAGAGATGTACGCAAAATTGTGGATAGTTTGAAAAACAAGGGTATTGATGGGTTGATGATCGACTTACGTTTTAACGGTGGAGGATCATTACAAGAGGCTATCGAATTAACTGGTCTATTCATCCCACAAGGTCCAGTGGTACAGGTGAGAAATACAGATAACTCAGTGGATGTAATGAAGGATGAAGATCATGGAGAAGTATTCTATGATGGTCCATTGGCGGTATTGACCAATAGATACAGTGCATCTGCTTCAGAAATCTTTTCCGGAGCAATTCAGGATTACAAGAGAGGTATTATAGTAGGGGAGAATACATTCGGAAAAGGAACTGTACAGAACCTGATAGATATCGGAAGATACATGCGTCAGGAAGATGTGGAATTAGGGCAGTTAAAAATGACTTTGGCTAAATTCTACCGAGTGACGGGTAGCAGTACTCAAAGGATAGGTGTTGCTCCGGACATTGAATTCCCTTCTCCTTACGAAGATGAAATCTTTGGTGAAAGTGGTAGACCAACAGCACTTCCATGGGATGAAATAACATCAGCAAAGTTTAAGGCAACCAATCAAATTGATCAGAAGATGATTGAAAAGTTGCAAAAGTTATATGGTAAGCACCTGGATACAGATCAGGGCTTGCAAGAGCTTGTAGCTGATATTGAAAAAGCAAAAGAGTTGAGAAGTCAGACTAAAGTTTCTTTGAATCTGGAAGAGCGTAAAGCCCTTGATGCCAAAGAAAACAGTGTGAAGGATGATTTGTCAACAACAATTAAATCAGGTGAAGTTTTCACAGATGATGAAAATCTTGAGAAACTTTCTGAAGATGCCTACCTGAAAGAAGGATTAAGACTACTTGCGGAGCTTGCCAAAACAAAAGTTGGATAGCATGCAACCTAAGTCGAAGAATTGGCATCTATTAGTAAAACAAACTACTATGAAATCAACTCTTCGACTTTTCTTTACCTTATTTTTTATAGGATTTTTGACCGCTTCCTATGGTCAAAGAATATTAGCAGAAAAACATTTTGAATCAGATAATGCCAAGTCCGTTAAGGTCATTGGCATTTTTTGTGACGTAAATGTTGTGCAAAGAGACCAACTTATTTTCGACGGATTAATCAAAGGCGATGGAGATGAAGGTGATTATGTGATCGCTGTAATCCAGTCAGGTTCTGAGATCGTGTTCAAAGTAGAACGTAAGAAGGATCGTAACTGGGGATGGAATGATATGGATATTGCCAAATTAGATCTTCAGCTGCCAGCTGGTGTTGAATTAAGCATTGAAAACACATCAGGTGATATATTAATAGATGAATATTCCTCTTCTTATTTAGATGTGTCTGCAACAAGTGGAGATATTACTTTGAAACAAATTAATGCAAACATTCAGGCTAGAACAACAAGTGGAGATGTGCTATTAAGAGATGTCACAGGTAATATTGCCATGAGATCAACTAGCGGAAATCAGGAGTTTTTTGGAATTACAGGGGATGTAAAAACAGTTGCTACATCGGGTGATATAGAAATCGATAGAATGGTGGGAGACCTTGATATGTCTACAACAAGTGGAGATATGGATGTTGATAGTTTGGAGGGAATGATTCAAGCCACAGCAACTTCTGGAGATATTGAAGGTAATTATGTGTTGCTGACTGGTGATTCAAGGTTCAAATCCACATCTGGTAATATTTATGTTGAGCTTGAGAATGATCTGGAAAAAGTTGGATTTGATTTGAGAGCTACTTCAGGAGATCTGGAAGTTGGTCGTATCGATGGAGATGATCACTTAGTAATTAGAAGAGGGGATATTTCAATCACGGGAATTAGTACTAGCGGAGATCAACGGTATACCAATTAGTCATTTTGGACTAAATCAATTGGCTTATGCGCCTTTTAAATAAAGGAGCTGTCATCTAACATGATAGCTCCTTTTTTTTTAGCCTTTAAATCGACATTTTTGTCGAATTCCAAAAATTCGAATATTTCAACTTTAACTAACCTATGGATAAACCATATATCAGCCCAGAGACCAGGCTAAACGAATTAACCTTTAGGTCTATCATACTTGGGGTCATATTATCAGTGGTATTGGGAGCAGCCAATGCTTACTTCGGACTTTTTTCTGGACTTACCGTTTCTGCTTCCATCCCTGCTGCGGTAATCTCAATGGCGATCCTAAAAGCATTCAAAAATTCTAATGTTCTGGAGAATAACATGGTTCAAACAGCAGCTTCAGCTGGAGAATCACTTGCCGCTGGTGTGATTTTCACCATTCCAGCATTGGTTATCATGGGGTATTGGCAGCACTTTAACTATTTCGAAACCACTTTGATTTCTATAAGTGGTGGTGTTCTAGGTATTTTATTTACTATCCCATTGCGTCAAGCTCTTATTGTTAAAGAGAAATTGATGTTCCCAGAAGGTGTCGCCACTGCAGAGGTGCTAAAAACAGGTCAAACAGGCGGTAAATCTGTTAAATACCTTGTTTATGGTGGTTTGATTGGTGGTGTTTTCAAGCTTGGAAATGAAGCGTTGAAATTGTGGGATGGCTTATTTGAAAAAGCTGCTGTCCTGAATCAAAAAGTATACCTGTACTTCAGTTTGAACCTTTCACCAGCGCTTGTAGCTGTTGGATACATCGTTGGATTGAATGTTTCTACGTTGGTATTTATGGGTGGAGTAATCACCTGGTGGATTGCCATCCCTGCCTATGTCGGAATGGAAGGTTTTGACGGTGTAGTTAATGAATTAGTAGCTGCTGGAAAGTTTGCTAGTCCTGACGGAGTATCACCAGAAGCTCTTGGGGGTGCATTGTGGAGCCACAAAATGAGATACTTAGGTGTGGGAGCAATGGTTATTGGTGGTTTATGGGCACTTATCAGCTTAAGATCAGCATTAGCTACAGCATTTACATCTGGCGTTAAAGCCTTTAAAGCAGGTGCTCAAAAGGCATCAGAAACTTTAAGAACAGAATTAGATACACCAATGTCATGGGTGTTGATGGGGATTGGTATTTTGATTGTTCCGATCTTCTTTATTTACCTGACTATCATTCAAGATGTGTCAGTAACTCTATTCATGGCAATTATGATGGTTGTTGCTGGCTTCTTGTTCTCAGCGGTTGCTGGGTACATGGCAGGTTTGGTTGGTAGTTCTAATAACCCTATTTCTGGAGTTACTATCGCGACAATTTTAAGTACAGCATTGCTTTTATTATTGCTAATGGGTAGCTCAGATCCTGGAAGAGGAGCAGCTGGAGCTATCCTTGTTGGGGCCGTTGTGGCCTGTGCTGCAGCGATCGCAGGTGATAATATGCAAGACTTAAAAGCCGGTCATGTTCTTGGAGCTACTCCAAGAAATCAGCAAATTATGCAGGTTGTAGGAGTAGTGGCTGGAGCCTTGTTGATTGCACCTGTATTGGATATTCTTTTGGAGTCTAGAGGAATAGGTAGCCCGACTGCAGAACACCCTAATCCGTT
>CAXEKM010000758.1:0-4280 GCA_963996645.1 uncultured Marinoscillum sp. | reverse complement strand
CATCAGTGGCTTCCTGATCAAATAAAAATAGAGTCAGGCGCCATCAGCCCTGAAACGAAAACCGATCTGGAGCAACAAGGCTATAAATTTCAAGAAGTTGAGAAAATTGGGCGTAATGACTGCATCCTTGTTTTACCTGATGGTAAACTAGAAGGAGGAGCTGATCCTCGTGGCGATGATTATGCGGAGGGTTATTAATTAACCCTCACAATTTCAAACTCCACTCTCCTATTTAGCTTTCTGGTATTCTCGTTTGCATTACTAGCAACAGGTTGCTCACCTCCATATCCTTCACCATCAATTCTTGAAGACTCTATTCCTTTAGAAACCAGATAATCTTCAACTGCATAGACCCTTTCTTGAGACAACTCCACATTCAGCATGGCATTACCCACATTGTCAGTATGTCCTTTTAGGAAGATGTTTACTGCTGGATTTTCCTCCATCATTTCCACTACCAAATCCAGCTCATCCTCAGAACCTTCAATAAAGTTAGCAGTTCCTCTATAGAAGAGTACGTTACTCAACGTAATTACACTACCCTCTTTCAACGGATCTAATGCTATCGAATAAGTTTTCTCTAAAGACATGGTATCTAAATCGTACTTGGTCTTATACGAGAAATATCCCTCAGATTTAAACTCCACCGTGATGGCTCCCATTTTTTGATCGAATCGAACACCATCATCACCAATTGCCAAATTCAATGCATTATCTCCTGTTAGCACCGCATTTCCTGAGATTAATTCACCACTAGCTTTATCATGCAGCTCAAATGTCACGTAATCCATCATCCCTGATTCTATATCAAATGCGACTGCTTGCGTAGTATCAACAGCCACTTCCTCAAAGTCTGCCTGAATCTTTATTCGTTTAATATCTCCATAACCATCACTATTCTGTGTAGAGACCAGGTAGGCATAGTCTGAATCATTACTAAATACGAAAGATGTTTCTGCACCTGAGGTATTAACTGATGTTCCCAAGTTTACCGGTTGGCTCCAATTCTGCCAGGTATCATCTTGCCTGATACTGTAGAAAATATCGAAGCTTCCTTGCCCCCCTTGTCCATTACTAGCATAATACAAGGTCTTATTATCAGGAGCTAGAAAAGGCGAAATCTCTTGAAACTTTGAATTGATCGTATTACCTAGATTTCTTGGCGATGACCATTTACCATCATCTCCAAGAAAACACACAAACAAATCATCTACTCCATAGCCAAGATTATTTTCCAGACTAAAGAATAAGTATTTACCATCTTTGGAGATACTACCTGTCTGTAGAGGAGAACGATTTTTGAAATATGGAATTTCCAACTCCTGCACCTTCCCTTTTCCATTCTGAGCCATGACTTTACCGTAGTACAACCCCTTATCATACCACACATAATTGTATAAGAAATATTGACCATCGGCGGTCATTCCAATTGGTGAGGTGAAGTTCTTGTCATTCATCTTCATTTTCAATGGAACCTGGAGGTCATCCTCCGCTGCACTCATCCAAATATCTCCAACATCTTGAGTACCATTGACATTATCAGGGTGTCTTTCCCTTGTGTAATAAATAATGGAATTGTCGAAATCGAAGAATATGTAGTTTTCTCCCTTTACAGAATTCAATGAGTCCAATGGCTCCGGATCACTAAAAAACTGCAATTGAGAATAGCTAGAAAATGTGAATAACAGAGCGAGTAGTGCTAACAGCTGTTTCTTCATTATATGAATATTCAAAGATTATTTTTAATAATTTTTATTTTTATTCGATATATCATACTTTTGAACAATCGAAGGGGCCTTAACCAGCGTCCAAAATTAAACAAGTGTATGAATGCATTGATCCCTAACCCGAAAAGGTTAGGGATTTCTTTTTTATAATTCTGTATAAGGTTAAGAATTACACAATCATTTAACTGCCAGGGCAATTCATCTCATTTATTCTGTGAAGCATATTAATAGCTCTGTTACAACAACGCTCGTCCCTTAACTATATTGATTTCCCAAAATGTAAAAGTTAAAATCATCTTTTGCTTCAAGTTTCCTAGACACAACTATACTATTAGCAATACTTCACCGTTAGTCAGAAGAATAAATCCATTACCTTTAAAAAAGGTGAGGATTACTTTTTATATTCAAACTATAAGCCACTTAACTAATACACCATGACATTTAGAAGTCTATTCATTTCTCTTGTTCTTTTCGCAGCATTTGCAGCTCATTCGCAGCAGAGCTCACTACCTTACAATATTGAACTTCAAGATGTGGAAGGCAACATTATTAGTTCCAGCGAGATTCTACTTAACACCAAGTTTACTTTAATCGAATTCTGGAGTTTCGGCTGTAAACCATGCATTGTTCAATTGAACAGTTTTTCAGAGAATATAGATGAACTCACCAAGAGAGATACTCGCATCATTGCCATTTCACAATTTGAATGGAATCAAAAAGAAGCAGATCAAATGACAAAATTAGGTATTGAAGCTTATTTCGATGTGACAGGAAAATACTACAGAAAACATGCAAAATTCTTACAAGCTAGTGTCCCCTTAACCATAATACTTAATGATCAAGGAAAACGAATATATAGAGGTGGATGTGGCCCTTTGTTTGTTAAAGGACTAGACCCTAATGATCCAGAAAAAGCTCAAAAGGTGTTCGCAGCTTTAGACAATAACCCAAGTCTTTTGGATGTTGACTTAGCTTACTATTATAAAATTCTAGAGTAAATTCTCAAGTAATTATTTTCTTCCTCACACTAACAAAATCACTCTCTTCCAAATAAAACCTCCAGGGCAGCAGTGCATCTTCTTCTGCGTAATCCACCCCAATTCTAACATCTGTCACTACTTCGCCGATAGGTTCATTGGATTTATGTCCAATCCAGATATCCTCACCTAGTAAGTCAGTATTGTTGAATGAAGTTGTTATGCCCATAGCCTGACTCAGCGTACCTGGTCCTGCACTGAGTTTTTTATAAGGCACTTTAGCACCTCTTCTTTCCTTCATTAAATCGACATTAGCCACAGGCTCTATTCCTCTTATGAGCACCGCATCTGCCAAACCTTCTCGATTAGTCACAATATTGAATAAATGATGAATCCCATAGCATAAATAAATATATGCCCTACCACCCGATTGATACATCACCTCTGTCCTGGCTGTACGCTTATGGAAAGCATGACAAGCTTTATCATTTCGTCCATTGTATGCCTCAGTTTCTACGATCTTGCCTACTGTAGTATTTCCACCTATGTTTGTGACCAGATACTTTCCTAGAAGATCTTTTGCGATCTGAACTACATCATCACTCAAGTAGAACGATTGAGGAAGTTTTTCGTATGAAGAAAGATCATCCATTATAAATGAACTAAAACCTATTTAAAACAATGAGTAAAATCGCAAAACTAACCTTATTGTGTCTCCTATTTGTATATGGCACTGCAGCTGTAGCACAAATTGACACCCCACAACCAAGCCCGGCAGGGTCAGTATACAGTAAAGTTGGATTAACGGACGTTACAGTAGATTACTTCAGACCTGGAGTAAAAGGTCGTAAAATATTTGGTGAAGGAGATAGCTACCTTCAGCCATACGGTGTTCTTTGGAGAACTGGTGCTAACTCAGGTACGAAAGTAACTTTTAGCACAGAAGTAACTGTTGCTGGCACAAAAGTACCTGCTGGAGAGTACTTAATTTTCTCTACTCCGGGTAAAACTGAGTGGACTGTATCTCTATATAAAGACTTGAGTATTGGCGGAAATGTAAATGGCTATGACGCTGCTAATGAAGTTGTAAAAACAACTGTAAAAGCGATCAAATTGACTGAGCCAGTTGAAAGACTTACATTCAACATCTCTGATATCTCTGAGGACAATTCCAAAGCTGCTATTCAAATGTCCTGGGCAGATGCTTCTTTCAAACTTCCTATTGAAGTATCATTCGTAGAAGATGTAATGAAAGCAATCGAGAAGCAAACAAAAGTAAATCCTGTAGTTTATGTACAGGCAGCAAACTTCTATTTCTCTCAGAATACTGAATTAGATAAAGCTTTGGAGTACATGAACATGTATTTAGCTGTTGGAGAGAATAGCAAGCAATTCTGGAATGTTCATACGAAAGCTAAAATCCAAGCGGCTTTAGGTAAGAAGAAAGAAGCTATTGCTACGGCTAAAGAATCAATGGAAACTGCTAAGGCTAGTGGAAATGATTTCGGTTATGTAAAAAGAAACCAGGATTTGAATGACTCTTTGAAGTAATCGATTCCAATTAAAGAAAAAAGGT
>CAXEKM010000757.1:0-4423 GCA_963996645.1 uncultured Marinoscillum sp. | reverse complement strand
CTAGATATTTCATATTTCAATGTACGCCCACCTATAGCTCCATTGGTCAGTTTGAAACAGTAAATGCCCGTCTTGGGAATGATCAAAGTATGATTCACCTTGCTAAACTTAAAGTCCGTGTAGCGCGAGGTGTTTGGATACTCTATTACTTCAATCTCTCTAAGGTCCTTACCTTTTTCCTCGTGGTATGAAAACGTTATCTGATCTCCTTCAGCAAAACCGAAATATTGTTCTTCATCTGACAATCCTGAAATTTTGAAGGATCCCTGAGCAACACTTAAAGGGGTTAATGACTGTGAACTTATCCCTGTGAAACAGAAGAGCAGTATATAGAAGAGTAAGAACCTCATAGTTTTTGGTAGAAGTTCTTGTTGACATATTGTTTGATATAAGAATTCAATCCTTGCCCCAACTCAGCCAATTGCTGCATTTGTCGAACATGAATCACTCCTGGGCGAATTCTGTTGTAGAGATACTTATCTCCATTATCAAACTCTACGAGTAGCTCGTCTGTATCAATCTGAAATCTAGAAATGCTTGAATCTCCGCCTTGATTTTTATAGGTCTGCATTGGTAAAATTGTTTCTACCAAGATCTAGGAGATCAAACAGTTTTAAGGAATCCGTTTTCTTAACCCCTTAGTTTTCTTTCTGAACTGTAAAGTGATAAAGGGGTAGTTACTGTATTGGGAAAAAGGAAGTGAGATGAAAGTAGCCTTACCGCACTGTTACGAACTGCCATTTGCCACGCTTCTCCTCAAAAACATATTCCTCTTCTGGCCGAAAACCGAAAAGAGAATAAGTAGTATGCTTTCTATAGGAGGTCTGAGGACCATACTCGTAGTGAAAGTTGGCTAACCGGATAGCTTGTTCATAGGCCACTGTGACAATCATTCGATCTCCCTCTTCATTCTCGGAAATGACTTCATAACTCACAGGCTGCGTATTAAAATAGATGAAGGCAACATCCTTTCTATTTCCACTTGATATAGAAAGTTCACTAATTACAGGATGTTTAAATCCATAATCATCAGAAAGCCGCCAAGCATCAAAATCAACACCACTTGCTGGACTCACATTCTTTTCAAACTCCCAATCCTGATAGCCATTGGTAAAGAAGTAGTAATTTCGATATTGAGAATCAAGATCTTGGTATCGCTCTAAAAAGGACAAAACAGTCTGCTGATCAGCACCTGTTGCTCCAAGTTGAATCAACTCTCCACGCTCCTTCTCTACTCTCTGCTCAAAGCTCTCAATCCTTTCCTCAATGGTGGCAGTTACCAGTTCATCAGAAAAACCAGTTCGGGTATAGTACCAAACAGTAGAACTCAATAAAACAAGACAAACAATAGCTAGAGCAATTGACACTATTTTTTTCAGGCCTATACCAGGTTCATCAATTTCTTTTATTTCGGGTTTCCTACTTTCTCCTCCACGAATGTGTTTGACTATCTGCTCAGCTGCAAGATCCAACCCTTTGTCAGTCCTCACACCCCATCGTTCTGATAAAGCAGGATCGAATTTGCCTACCTCTTCAGGAGTAATATCATGAAATACGGGAATTATGACTTTCTTATCACTTCGTTCCTTTCCCCAAAGCACCCCCATTTCTTTGAGCGCCCAGGTTGCTTTAAAATAATTTGAAGTAATAAGCAAAATACCAAACTGGGATTTATCAAGCCCCTCTCTAACTTTGTCCTGAATACTCGAACCAATGATAAGTTCTCTACCAGAGTACCAGACCTTCAGACCTTTCTCCTCTAGTTTATGATGCAGCTCATTAGCTACTTGTATCTTGTCTTCAACAGCAAAGGATAAAAACGCGTCGTATTCGTAGGTATTCAAAATGGTGGATATAATTTTTATAAATGTATCTATGTGGAGTAATCTATGATCATATCATTTTCTTAACCCTATCAATCATTTTCCCAACCAGCTTTATATGATATCGAAGTGTTCTGTCAATACATGCTCATATGTTTCACCAACCTTGATTCGCTCCTCACCCACATACAACATTTTCCCCATCAGCCGATCTACATAGTTTTTATTAATGCAATAACTCTTATGTACACGTATCAGATCTGTGTAAGGAATCTTCTTGAGCACTTGATTGAGCGATTTGGTTAATAAGATTTTCTCTCCCGACTTAGTGTGTACTTCACAATAAGCACCTCCTGCTTTGAGGAAAAGTATATCTTCATATACCACCTTGATGTGCTCTTTATCTTGTCTAAAATATCCTGCTTTGTTGCCTAAGTATTCGCTATTTCCATTAAATAATGCGGCCTCTACTGCAATCAAAAGTTGATGGGTTTGAAAGGGTTTTACCAGATAGCTCGCTGGCCTGGTACTGATGGCGTCCTTCACAGTATCTTTTGCCGTTATATCCGTGAGGTAGATGATTGGCACTCTGTATTTTTTTAGTATTCTCTCAGTTACCTGAATACCATCGAGTTTCCCTTGAAGTTTGATATCCATTAGCAGTAAATCAGGCAAACTTTTCTCTACCACTTCCAAAGCTTCTTCACCTGACTGACATAAATCTATCACATGATAGCCAGCCTCCAGTAAGTCAGCTTTTACTGTTTCAGCAATGATCAAATCATCCTCAACAATTAATATTTCAGGTTTCATAGGCCAATGGAATGCTAAATTGAAAGACAGCACCGTTCTGATTAAAATTAACTTTTTCTGCTTTCAATTGCTTGGTCAAGGTCTGAATTAACTTGGTTCCGAAAGATGAGGACACATTTTCTTTAATTAGTCCAACTCCATTATCCCTAACCTCCAAAAAAACAGATTTACTGGTAAGCGGTCTGAGCGTCAATGATATTGTCGGGTTGACACTATCAGGAAAAGCATATTTTATGGCATTGGTCACTAGTTCATTGACAATTAACCCAATATATACAACTAGGTCAACATCAATTTTAAGACCTTGAACCTCCACCTTGATCTGCAAATTGTGTACACTAGTAAAGGAGTATTGCAGATACTGACACAATTCAGACAGATAATCTTCAAGATTGATCTTTCTCTGATTCTTATTCGTGTAAAGCTTTTGATGCACGATAGCCATCGCATTCAGACGAGCTTCCGTTTGTTTTAATAATGCGATTGAATCAGCATTTTCTACACCGGAAGATTGCATTTTCATCACTCCCGACAATAGCATCAAGTTATTATTGATACGATGTTGCATCTCTGTATTCAAATCTTCAATATGCTGATTTTTACGCTTGTTTTTAATAAGGAGGAACATGATCAACACCACCAATCCCAAGAAAAACAAAGCGATTATTGATGCAGAATAGGTCATTTTCTTTTGAAGAGAAATTTCTTCTTTCTGTAGTGATTCAACTTGATGTAGATAATCGATTTCTTGGTCCTTCTTTTCTGTTTCGTAAAGCGTTTGCAAATCAATCAAAGCCCTAGCCTTTTCTCGGTTGAGTAGACTATCTCTGACTTGCCCGTAGAAATCAAGCACCTCCGAAAGCTTGTCATATGACTTCATTTGTCTATACAAATCTGCTTCCAACTTCAAACAATGAGATCGTAACTCTAACAAACCATAATTTCTTGCGATCAACTTACTTTCCTCAATCATCGGAAGGACTTTATCATAGTCTCCTTTTTGAAAATAAAGTTTACCTAATAGATTAGCTGTAAAACCCAATGATTCATCTAAACCATTAGTTTTCTTTATTCGGTAAGCATTAACTATATATTCTTCTGCTTTGACTAGGTCACCTTTTTCTAAAAACGCCCACCCCAAATTATGATAGACCTTGGAAGCGTCTTTAGGCTCATCCAGCGACAACCTGATCGAGAGAGATTTTTGCAAATTATTAATTGCACTATCCAGTTCTCCCAGCTCTATGTAAGCCTTTCCAATATTATTTAAGCTCTTTGATATTTCTTTCTGAGCTTCTAGGTCTTGCCTAATCGACAAGCCTCTTTTATGGTATTCAATAGACCTGTTAAACTCATTGGTATGATAATAGATCAAACCAATATTATCAAGGGCTATTGACTTTTCAAGAGTAGTATCAGGTAGATACTTCAATGCTTTAATTGCATTATCCAGAGCTGATTCATAATTCCCTATTTGCTTCTGAATAATTGATGAATTTATCAATAATTGAGCTAGTATTCGATGATCTGTGGCTTGATGAATAGCTTGCTGATAGTAATATAAAGCCGAATCATATGATTTATTTATCTGATGATCATATGCCAGTCTGTAAAACTCCAAAGCTTTCGTTTCATCTCCTTGAGCTGAACAATAAAAGGTTTTAGAAAAGAAGAAAACAATAATTATGAATACACTTCGAACCACACCTTGAAGGTAGTTAAATATAAGAAAGTCGCAAATAGCGACTTTCTTATAATAACTATCCCCTTAACCTCCAACAGATGGT
>CAXEKM010000756.1:0-5315 GCA_963996645.1 uncultured Marinoscillum sp. | reverse complement strand
TATCAATAATATCAAAAACAACAAGTCTATCCCTGTGTATGGAAAGGGAGATAATGTTCGTGATTGGTTATTTGTTGAGGATCATGCACGCGCAATTGATGTAATTTTCCATTCTGGTGTAGTTGGGGAAACCTATAATATAGGTGGATTTAATGAGTGGAAAAATATTGACTTAGTTCATCTACTTTGTGATATAATGGATGATAAATTAGGTCGAGATAAAGGTGAATCTCGGAAGCTGATTACGTTTGTGAAAGATCGTGCTGGTCATGATTTGAGATATGCTATTGATGCTACTAAAATAAAGTCTGAACTAGGTTGGGAACCGTCACTTCAATTTGAAGAAGGGTTAGAAAAGACTGTTGATTGGTATTTAGCTAATGAAAAGTGGCTGAATGATATTACATCAGGTGATTATCAAAACTATTACGAAGAACACTACCAATAATGAAAGGAATTATTCTTGCGGGTGGGTCTGGAACCAGATTGCACCCATTGACATACGCCGTTAGTAAACAAATTTTACCCGTTTATGACAAGCCAATGATTTATTACCCATTGTCGACTTTGATGTTGGCGGGGATTAAAGATATTTTAATTATCTCTACACCTAGGGATTTACCTTTATTCAAAGAGCTTCTAGGTGATGGTAAATCGTTGGGGTGTAATTTTCAATATGCTGTTCAGGAAAAACCGGAAGGACTAGCTCAAGCCTTTTTAATAGGAGAAGAGTTTATTGTTGACGATTCCGTAGCCTTGGTTCTTGGAGATAATATATTTTACGGCACTGGTTTGTCCAAGATGCTGCAATCCTGTTATGATGTTTCTGGAGGGATAGTTTTTGCTTATCATGTGCACGATCCAGAAAGATATGGAGTTGTGGAATTTGATGAAAACAAGAAAGCAATTTCTATAGAGGAAAAACCGACAGAACCAAAGTCCTCCTATGCAGTTCCAGGATTGTATTTTTATGATAATAATGTAGTTGAGATTGCTAAGAATATTAAGCCAAGCTCAAGAGGAGAGCTTGAAATCACTTCTGTCAATAATGAATATCTTCGAAGAGGTCATTTGAAAGTAGAGATTTTGAATCGAGGTACGGCATGGCTTGATACAGGTACTTTTGCGTCTTTGATGCAGGCTGGTCAATTTGTCCAGGTTATTGAAGAAAGGCAAGACCTAAAAATTGGTTGCATCGAGGAAATAGCATACAAAATGAACTTCATCAATTCTTCACAACTAGAAGAGCTGGCTAAACCTTTGTTGAAAAGTGGGTATGGTCAATATTTAATAAATTTATTGAAATGAGCTTAGAGATTTTTGAAACTAGTATCGCCGATTGTAAACTTTTTAAACCAGCTGTTTTTGAAGATGAAAGAGGCTATTTCTATGAAGGTTTTAACAAAGCCAAACTTAGAGATGAACTTGGAATTGACTTTAATATCGTGCAAATAAACCAATCTAAGTCTCAAAAAAATGTTCTTAGAGGATTGCATTTTCAAATTCCTCCTTTCGAGCAAGCAAAACTGGTCTCTGTTATTGAGGGAGAAGTAATTGATGTAGCGGTAGATTTGAGAGCTGGATCACCTACATATGGGAAATATGAAAAAGTTGTTTTATCCTCAGATAATAAGCTTCATTTCTATATCCCAAAAGGATTTGCACATGGATTTCTTGTTCTTTCGGATAGCGTGAAATTTATGTATGGAGTGGATGAAGAATATTCACCAGCTCATGATTCTGGACTAAAGTTTGATGACCCAGAATTAAGTATCAATTGGGGAGTTAACTCCTCAAATTTTATCATTTCAGAAAAAGATAAGAATTTAGGATTCTTTGAAGCTTTTTCTACGCCTTTTTGATAACCAAAATATAATTTGAAAATATGAAAATCGCTGTAATTGGAACCGGCTATGTTGGTTTGGTATCTGGGACTTGTTTTGCAGAAACCGGAAACCACGTTACTTGTGTGGATATTGATGTAAATAAAGTTGAAAAACTAAAAAACGGAAAAATCACAATTTATGAACCGGGTCTTGAAGTTTTATTTGAGCGAAACCTGAGACAGGGTAGATTAGAATTCACAACTGATTTAAAGGCAGGTATTAAGGATGCGAAAATCATATTTTTAGCTCTTCCAACACCTCCAGGTGAGGATGGTTCTGCTGACTTGAAGTATGTGTTAAAAGTGGCAGATGACTTAGGTCCAATCCTAGAAGAATACACTGTCATTGTGGATAAGTCTACAGTTCCTGTAGGAACAGCGGATAAAGTGCATGCGGCAATTGCTAAAAATGCGAAAGTAGATTTTGATGTTGTTTCTAATCCAGAGTTCCTGAGAGAGGGAGTAGCAGTTGAAGATTTCATGAAGCCGGATAGAGTGGTTATTGGGGCAGAATCTGAAAAGGCAATGAAAGTGATGGAAAAACTGTATGGACCTTTCGTTCGTCAAGGAAACCCAATCATTTTCATGGATGTAAAATCTGCTGAGTTGACCAAGTATGCGGCCAATTCATTCTTGGCTACGAAGATCACATTCATGAATGAAATCGCTAACATGTGCGAGTTACTAGGCGCAGATGTTGATATGGTTAGAAAAGGTGTTGGTACTGATGCAAGAATTGGAAAGCGTTTCTTATTTGCTGGTATTGGTTATGGAGGAAGTTGTTTCCCTAAGGATGTGCAAGCTCTTGCTAAATCTGCAAGTGAAGTGAACTATGATTTTAAAATCTTGAAATCAGTGATGGGTGTTAATCAGGTTCAAAAAGAGAAAATGATCGACCCATTAAAAGATTATTTTGGAGGAGACTTAAGCGATAAAACTATTGCTGTTTGGGGGTTAGCCTTCAAACCATATACTGATGATATTAGAGAAGCTCCAGCTTTGGAGAATATTACCAAGTTATTGAGCATGGGGGCTACTGTTAAAGCTTACGATCCAGAAGCAATGGAAAATGTGGAAGGGATCTTTGGAGATAAAATTTACTTTGCGAAGGACGAGTATGATGCTCTTCAGGGTGCTGATGCTCTAATGATCATGACAGAGTGGCCGGTATTCCGAACTCCTGAATTTGATAAACTTGAGTCATCACTAAATAACAAAGTTATTTTCGATGGTAGAAACCTATATGATCTTTCCCAAATGGAAGAATTAGGATTCACCTATTACAGCATTGGTAGAAGAATAGTTAAAGCATGAGTAAGCAAAAGGTACTAATCACAGGTGGAGCTGGGTTTCTTGGTTCCCACCTTTGTGATAGATTTATAAAGGAGGGTTTTCACGTGGTGGCAATGGACAATCTCTTGACCGGAGATATTGCCAATATTGAACACCTTATGGGACATCCAGATTTTGAATTTCAACATCATGATGTTTCGAAATATGTACACGTTTCAGGCGATGTGAAATACATTCTTCATTTCGCTTCTCCTGCTAGCCCGATAGATTACCTCAAGATGCCGATTCAAACAATGAAGGTAGGATCATTAGGTACTCTTAATTGTCTTGGATTAGCAAAAGATAAAGGAGCTAGAATGTTGATCGCCTCCACTTCTGAAGTATATGGAGATCCATTGGTACACCCTCAGACAGAGGATTATTGGGGGAATGTAAATCCTGTAGGTCCGCGTGGAGTTTATGATGAAGCTAAGAGGTTTCAGGAAGCCTTAACAATGGCATATCACACGTTTCATGGTCTAGAAACAAGGATTGTGAGAATATTCAATACTTTCGGTCCAAGAATGAGACTTGACGATGGTAGAGTACTGCCAGCTTTTATTTCTCAAGCTTTACGTGGTGAAGACCTTACTGCATTTGGTGATGGTTCTCAAACCAGATCCTTTACTTATGTAGATGATTTAGTTGAGGGAATATATCGCTTATTATTAAGTGATTATGCTCAACCAGTGAATATTGGTAACCCTCAGGAGATTACTATTAATGAGTTTGCTGAAGAAATCATCCGATTAACTGGGAGTAGTTCTAAGATTAGTTATAATCCTCTTCCAAAAGACGATCCAAAGCAACGTAAGCCAGATATTACACTTGCTAAAGAAGTGTTGAATTGGGAGCCAAAGTATACTAGAGCTGAAGGGTTGGAGCCTACTCTCGAATATTTCAAGAAGAAAGTTTTAGGTTAAAATATTCTCATGGAGTTCAGAGTTGCTATAATCGGATTGGGCTATGTTGGTCTACCATTAGCAGTAGAAAGTGGTAAGAAGTATCCATCCATAGGGTTCGATATTAATCAAAAACGTATCTCTGAGCTCCAGAATGGAAAGGATAGAACGTTAGAGGTTTCGGAAAAAGAATTGTCAGAGGTTAAAAAGCTGACATATTCAAGTGACCCCAATGACTTATCGAATTGTAACTTTTATATTGTTACTGTCCCAACTCCAATTGATCAACACAAGAACCCTGATTTAACTCCTATTCTTAAGGCTTCGGAGCTTCTTAGTACTGTATTGAAAAAGGGAGATATTGTAGTTTATGAATCTACGGTTTATCCTGGATGCACTGAGGAGGTTTGCGTTCCTCTCTTGGAGAAAAGCGGCTTGAAGTTCAATAAGGACTTTTTCTGTGGTTATTCACCTGAACGAATCAATCCGGGTGATAAAGTACATAGACTGCCTACAATACTCAAGGTTACTAGTGGGAGTACTCCTGAAATAGCAAAGATTGTTGACGACTTTTATTCATCACTTGTAACTGCAGGCACTTATAAAGCATCGTCCATTAAAGTTGCAGAAGCAGCAAAGGTTATTGAAAACTCCCAACGCGATATCAATATTGCTTTTGTCAATGAGCTATCATTGATTTTTAATAAGTTAGGAATTGATACAAACGAGGTGCTTGAAGCTGCAGGTACCAAGTGGAATTTTTTGAAATTCTCCCCAGGTTTAGTGGGAGGACATTGTATTGGTGTAGATCCATATTATCTAACATATAAAGCTGAATCTGTGGGGTATCATCCTCAGGTAATACTTGCAGGGCGTAGGATAAATGACAATATGGGAGCTTATGTCGCAAAAGAGCTCATAAAGCTATTGAATAAAAAAGCTGTATTAAATCAGCAAACCAAAGTCTTACTATTGGGAATAACCTTTAAAGAGAATTGTCCAGATATTCGAAATTCAAGAGTAATTGATATTTATAATGAATTGGTAGATTTTGGGCTGAAAGTAGATGTTATAGACACAGAGGCTGATCCCCAAGAGGTATTAGAAGAGTATGGTATTGAATTGACTAACAACCCTAATTTTGAAGATTATCAAGGAGTGGTTCTCGCTGTAGCTCACAAAAAATTCATGGACAT
>CAXEKM010000755.1:0-6281 GCA_963996645.1 uncultured Marinoscillum sp. | reverse complement strand
TTCTAATGTCTTCTGTCTATCCATTTAACATTTTATTTAACTCTTCTTTGTCATCGAAGTGATTTCTCACTCCTTTTATCTCCTGGTAAGTTTCATGTCCTTTTCCAGCAACTAATATGATATCCATAGATCCAGCCAGATTGCAAGCAGTTCTGATTGCTTCTCTTCTATCCTCAATCACCATGGTTTTTCTCTGATCAACCTTTGAAATCCCTGCCATCATATCCGTAAGGATTTGCTTTGGATCTTCGTCTCTTGGATTGTCAGAAGTCAATATCACTTTGTTGCTATACTGAGCAGCTAATCTTGCCATCTCAGGACGCTTACCTTTATCTCTATTTCCTCCACATCCGACTACAGTGATTACTGTTTCCTGACGTGTTCTCAAATTATCAATCGTCTTTAACACGTTTTCCAAAGCATCTGGAGTGTGTGCATAATCCACAATCGCCAAAATATCGTTGGCATTCACCACCTGCTCAAAACGACCTCTTGCACCATCCATTTGCGAAAGCACCGTGAGCACTTCTTCCTTCTCTTCCTCAAGCAATACTGCTGTAGCATATACCGCCAAAAGGTTGTAAGCATTGAAGTCACCAATCAGCTTGAACCAGGCGCTGATTCCATCCACATCAAGCTCTAAACCCTGAAGTGTATTGTGTAGAATCTTTGCTTTGAAATCAGCCATAGACTTCAAAGAGTAAGTATTCTTATCAGCCCTGGTGTTTTGCATCATCACATGACCTCTCTTGTCATCTACATTGACCAATGCAAATGCATCTCTTGACAAACCATCAAAAAGCAATTTCTTCGCCTTGATATACTCATCAAAAGTCTCATGGAAATCCAGGTGATCATGAGAAATATTCGTGAACACTCCACCAGCAAACTCCAACCCTTTGGTTCTGTGCTGAACTAAAGCATGAGAGCTCACTTCCATGAAGGCATGTGTACATCCCTCCTTCACCATTTGCGCCATCAACGCATTAATGGTAATTGCATCTGGTGTAGTGAACTTAGTCTCTAGTATCTTTTCGTTGATCTTGTTCTCTACAGTTGAGAGCAAGCCCACTTTGTATCCTAATCGCTGAAACAATTGGAATAATAAGGTCGCCGTAGTAGTCTTACCATTGGTTCCTGTTATTCCAACTAATCGAAGTTTCTTAGAAGGATTGTCGAAGAAATTGGCTGCTACAATACCCATCGCAGCAGCGCTATTCTCCACCTGTATATATGTCGTGTTCTTTCTTAAGTCTTGTGGAATCTCTTCACAAACAATAGCCACCGCACCAAGCTCAATAGCCTTATCTATGAAATCATGTCCATCTACTGTCAATCCAGGAACAGCAAAAAACAACCCTCCTTTTTCGACCTTTCTTGAGTCCATCGCCAATGAAGTAATCTCCTGATCACGATCTCCATGGATCTCAATCAGCGATGCTCCAAACAATATGTCTTTCAATAATGGCATTAGCTCAATTCAATTTTAATGTTGGCTCCTTTTGCGAATTTTGTTCCAGGCAATAAAGACTGAGTATCCACCCTTCCTCTACCTCTGGCATCCACTTTTAAACCCATGTTTTCCAATACATAAATGGCATCACGAAGTGTCATACCACGCACATCTGGAATATGATCAGGCTTAGGTTGATTGTTCTCCCAGAATACTGAATGATTCACCACATCAGTCGTTACCCATTCTGCATCCGTTTCTGAATGATTAGAGATACCAAGTTGATTAGAAATCATCTCTAACTCATCCTGCTTTCCTGATCTGATAACTGGAAATACTCCAGCATACTTATCTCGTTGTTCTGGTAGCTCCAGATGCAATCCAGTTTCTAAAGCATAGATCTTATCTGCTATATCTTTGAAAACTGGAGCAGCTACATCGCTACCATAAATCTGATACCCCTTTGGCTCGTCAATGACGATGATACAGCTGTACTGCGGGTTATCCGCTGGGAAATACCCTGCAAAAGACGTGTAGTAATTCGTTGTATATCGACCATTCACCACTTTCTTAGCTGTACCAGTCTTACCAGCAATCTTATATTTCTCGTTCTTGATATTCTGAGCTGTTCCTCTATCTACCACGCCTTCCAACATCATTTTCACCTTTCTCAAAGTCTCCTTGGAGCAGATCTTATCATTCAAGACTTTCGCCTTATAGGTTTCCACATTTTTATTCGCCTTCTTCACTGATTTTACAATCAAAGGCTGGATCATTTTTCCATTATTAGCCACTGCATTATATAAAGTCAAAGTCTGCAATGGAGTCATTTTCAACTCATATCCATGAGAAATCCATGGCAATGAAATCCCACTCCAGGTACTATCAGTTGGATCTTTGATGTAAGGAACTCCCTCACCCACCATTTGAAAACCAAGCGGCTTATCCAAGCCAATCTTCTTGATATAGTCCGTATAGCGTGAAGGTTTAGCTCCAAATTGCTTAGTGATTAACTTAGCAGTACCGATGTTGGAACTCTTTTCAAACACTTCCTGAACGGTCAAAACCCCATATCCTCCTGGCTTATGATCACGCATGGTTTCATTGAAAAATTTCATCACACCATTGCCAGTATCCACCGTATCCGTCAATTCAATATCAGAGTCCTCCAACAACGCTATCATACTAGCCAATTTGAAGGTAGACCCTGGCTCACGAGCTCCCTGACTACCTACAGCATAATTGTATTGCTCAGAATATTCGCCATTACTATTTCTACTCAGGTTAGAAATTGCCTTGATCTCACCAGTTTTCACTTCCATCAAAACCGCAACTCCATAGTCCGCCTGATGCTTTTGTAAATGCTTTAACAAGGCTGATTCCGTAACATCCTGAAGGTTTACATTAATCGTTGTTTGAATATCATAACCATCCACCGGACGAATCTCCGTACCATCATAAACTGGCTTCCAGCCCCCTCCAGCCATTTTCTGAAACAATGCCTCACCATTTTGACCAGCCAACTGACGATTGAATGAATATTCTAATCCAGCCACTCCATTGTTATCAGAATTGACTGTTCCAATAGTTCGGTAACCAAAACGAGAAAAAGGCAGAATTCTTTTTTCCACCTTCTCGAAGATAATTCCACCAGTATATTGCCCTTCTCTAAAGATTGGCCAGCGCTCGATGCGCTTTTTTTCCTGGTAGTCTACTTCTTGACGATTGATCACCATGTATCGCCTTCTGTCCTTTCTAGCCTGTGCAATCTTCCGCTTGTATTGCATCTGCGACATATCTCCATAGAAGTGTGAGAGATAATAACAGAGCGAATCTATATGCGAATTGAACAACTCATCGCTAGGCAGGTATGGATCAAATGCCACCTGGTAAAACGGCAATGAGGTCGCTAATAGGCTCCCGTCATCGGCATAAATATTACCGCGTGTTGCATTGACCTTACGAACATCCAGTCCGATGCTCTCCCCATAACTTCTCCATCTATCACCTTCTACATGCTGAATGGTGAAAATGCGAAAAAGTATTCCTGCAGAAAACAAGAATACCACGAGGAATGCAATCCTTACTCTTAATAATATGGATGTGCGAATGCTCATTCTTCCGGTATCACAATTTTATAAGGTGAAACATTACTTTCTTTCAATCCAATGCGAGCTGCCTCTTTTGCCACCTCTGACTGCTTGCTTGCGTACATGAAGTCAGCTTTTAGTGTGGTATAATCAGCTCTTAAATCTTCTACTGCTGTTTCCAGCTTATCGATATTTCTAATTTTCTTTTCAGCATAGTGTCTACTTCCGATGTAGATCACACAAAGAGTCGCCACAAACAAAATCTGCGGCAAGAATCTCAAGTGAATGACTTCACCAATCGACTCATCCATTGGAAGCACCTTATCCAACAGAGAAAAGAAACCTTTTCCTCTTGCTGCTGACTTACTCGGTATTTTGTATGTATTGGTTGCCATTTCTTTATGTTCTAATGTTTTAGGTTTTAAGTTTTAGGTTCCCAATTGATTTATCTCAACATTAAACCCTGAACATAAAACCTTATAACTCATTGCGCTCAGCTATTCTTAGCTTCGCGCTTCTCGCTCTATTGTTTCTTTCCAACTCTTCTTCTCCGGCGATAATCGGCTTTCTGGTGATGGACTCTAATGGTCTGATGATGTTCCCATAAAAGTCTTTCTCCTGCTTACCTCTTATATTTCCTGCATTGATAAAGTTTTTCACTGGACGATCTTCTAAAGAGTGATAGCTCATCACTACCAATCGACCTCCCGGCACCAAGACTTCTGGTGTCTGCTCCAAAAATTCATGCAGCGCTCCCATTTCGTCATTTACCTCTATTCGTATTGCTTGAAAAAGCTGCGCGAGATATTTCATCTCTTTCCCTCGCGGTGCACAAGTCAAGGCAATTTCTCTTAGCTGCTCATTTCGATGAATTATCTTCATTCCTCTCGCCCGGATGATCGCGGCTGCCAACGTTTTGGCATTTTTGACCTCTCCGTAGGCACTGAGTATATGAATCAAATCCTTCTGCTCGTATTCGTTTACTACATGTTTTGCAGTAACCGCAGCTCCCTGATCCATTCGCATGTCGAGCTCTCCATCAAATCGTGTGGAGAAACCTCTACTTCCCTCATCCAATTGATGAGAAGAAACTCCTAAATCAGCGAGAATTCCATCTACTTGTTTTACTCCATGAAAGCGCAGTTGCCTTTTCAGGAATCTGAAGTTGGATTCTACAAAAGTGAAAGAACGATGCTGCTGAAATTCTTCAGCATTGGCCTTTGCATCAGCATCCTGATCAAAAGCATATAGCATTCCGCCATCAAGCTTCTCGAGAATTGCTCGAGTATGTCCCCCTCCGCCGAAGGTGACGTCAACATAGATTCCGTTTGGTTTGATGTCGAGGCCTTCCAGGCACTCTTTTAGCATCACCGGTATGTGGTAAGTACTCATTATTCGTCCAGGTATTTCTGAGCAAGAGCTGAGTACTCTTCGGAATCGTCTATTTGATGTTCCTCAAAAATTTGAGGGTTCCACATCTCAATGTAATTGCCCATCCCTATTAAAATAGCCTCTTTATCGAGGTTGGCATGAGCGAGCATTGGCTTAGGTAACAATATCCGTCCCGCATTATCCAGCTCTACCTGTGCGATACTCCTGAAGAAATTTCGTTTCAATTTTCTCTGCTCGGCGTTGAACTCACTAAGCGCAGCAATCTTGGCATGTATCTTTTTGTATTCTAACATCGGATACAGGATCAAGTTTGGCTCGAATCCTTTTCGGATTACCAGCTCGTGCGTGGATACTTCGGGAAGATTAGCCTTAATCTTAGAAGGTAAGACTAACCTACCCTTAGCGTCCAACTTACACTCATACTCGCTTGTGAAAAAAGCCATAGTTGAGCTGCGACACTCTCGCATCGCATTAGAAAAATATAAACCACCAATACAAATGTATGAAAAGATTCAACAAAATCAACCACATCCTCCCACTTTCCTCCACTTTTTTAAAAAAGTTCGTTTCAAGCTTATAAAAGGCCCTTTTTCGACCAATTTCAAGGGTTTGACGGTTAACTCACTGAATGATAGGACGTAAAATCAGTCCACTTGGAGTAGTAATTGGACAAAATTAGCTCAAAAATGCCAGTAGGTGGGGCAAAGTGGTGCAATTGGAAAAATTTTACTTTTTGGTGGGAGAAAGTGGTAAATGATTAGTGTTTTGAGTTTTGGGTTTGCCAGTTTAGAGCTGGTGGGAGTCTTTACAGCATTAGTGGGGCAATGTGGAGAATGCTTTAAGTTTTAGGCTGCCCAGTTCTGGATTCTGGTGTGACGAGCGCATTTTGCCTCTGGCGGGGAATACGTTCCAGGTTCTGAGTTGTAAGGTTTTGAGTTTTGGACTTAAGCGATATGGGTCATGGTTTAATCTGAAGATTTCGCACCGGTGGGGAAAAGTGGTAGTGCATCACGGAAGCGCAAGCCAGAGGGCTCTATTCATTACAACCGGATTGCAAATCCCCCTACTCTAGGTGCCGGGATTGCAAATTCCGACCAGCTTGAGCAGCGGTAAAAATCACTTTCCCCAACACACTTTATTAAAAATCCCTAAAATAGGGTATTGCAGTTCGTGCTTATAGTTGAGTTATTTGTAATACTTAATCAAATCGCCATAACAGACTGTATATCAATACTAAAGAACAGTGGCTCCAACTCATGGAACTAAGAAATAACACCTCATCCTTCTACAGCACTAAACACCCAAACATGGCCTGGCATAGACACTAAGGTGTTTTCGAAAAAACT
>CAXEKM010000754.1:0-4343 GCA_963996645.1 uncultured Marinoscillum sp. | reverse complement strand
TTGCCGGGAGAGGAGGATGGTATTCTTACTGCATATGAGGTGATGAATCTTAACCTGGATAACACAGAGTTGGTCGTAATGTCTGCCTGTGAGACGGGACTCGGAGAGGTGAAAAATGGTGAAGGGGTTTATGGATTGCAGCGATCGTTCTTGGTGGCGGGAGCAGATAACCTGGTGATGAGTTTATGGAAAGTAAACGATCAAACAACACAAATGCTAATGACCGGATTTTATAAAAACTGGTTTGGTGGTGCAAGTAAAATTGATGCCTTCAATGCGGCCATTGCTGAGGTGAGAAAAGAATTTAAAGAACCATATTATTGGGGAGCATTTGTAATGCTTGGCAAGTAAAATTGGGAGTTACAATTACTGAGAGATGAAATACATTATTACCGTTTTTGCAGTACTTGTGAGTTGGGTGGCTCAGAGTCAGATGCCAGATACATTGAAGACTTATGCCGATTCATTAAAGTACTTTAAAACTACAGCAAAGCCTATCGATGCACTGAATAGTGCTCAGATAGAATATGCGCCCTCTATTTCTGCTGATGGTCGGACCATGATCATTGAGTCCAATAGAAGAGGCCGTTATCAATTGTTTGATTCAAGGTTTGTGGACGGGCAATGGAGTGATCCTGCCCCAATCGATGCAGTAAATAATTTCGGAGACTCCACCGATTTGATTGGAGGGCCAAGTATCTCATTTGATGGGAATACGCTGTTCTTTTTTGCTTCTTTTAGAGGAGGTTTTGGAAGTGAAGACATCTATTACTCTACTCGAGATGGAAATGCCTGGACAGAGCCTGTCAATATTGGAGAACCAATTAATAGTAATGGTTATGAAGGATTTCCATCGATTTCAGCAGATGGAAAAACACTGTATTTTGTAAGACAAAATTACAATCCACTTCAAGACAAAGAACTGGCCAAAATCTGGGAAAATAAGGCTTGCTTTAGTCTTTACTTATCTAAAAAACAGCCAGATGGTAGCTGGGGTCAACCTGAATTGTTGCCTTATCCAATCAATCAGGATTGTGAGAAAGCTCCTAGAATCATGGCAGATAACAAGACATTGATATTTGCTTCCAATCGCCTAGGAGGCAAAGGAAGTTTTGATCTCTATCAAACACATTTGACGGAAATTGGAGACTGGGTGCCTCCAGTAGCATTGGAGTTTATCAACTCCCCTCTTCCCGATCAGTTTTCGTCTATTACAGCTCAGGGAGATTTGCTGTATTACGTACATGATGCGAAAGATATCTATTCAGTTGAAATCCCTTATCAGCTTCGTCAGTTCAAGAACATCATCATCCAGGGCTTTATTACAGATGGATCGAGTGATGAAGGAATTGGAGCTGAAATAATTGTTTCCGATGCTTTCACATCTGGGGAGATCATGACCATCAATAACAACCCGAGTGACGGGCGATACACTGTGGTTTTAGCAGTTGGTGGGAATTATAACATAGAAATCAAGAAAGATGGATATACCTCCAAATCGCTATTTTTCGATTTGACAGAAGAGGATGAATACAAAGAAATTGATCAGGATATTCAATTGTATAAGTCAGCCAATCTGGATTTGAACATTTATGATGGTGACTTGTTTGAACCTGTTCAGGCTAATATCAAAGTCAAAGAACAAGGTGGAAGTCAATTGCTACAAGACATTGAGAATGATCCTGACGGTCGCATCACCTTGAACTTACCACTCGGGAAAGTCTATGAAATCATTGTTGATAAAGACAATTTTGAAAGTGAGCTCTTCACACTGGATGTCTCACAACTGGTGGTTTATCCGGATTTCATAAGAGATGTGGAGATGCTTCCAAATAAGCGCGATGTTCAGATTAATGTGGCCGATCTGGTCAACAATGGAAAAATTCGATCGAGAGTTCGAATCCGAAACCGAAACCGCGATGAGGTGATAGATGTGGAGGGCAATGAAACGGTGGCACTTCGCATCGGAGATCGATATGAAATAGAAGCTACAAGTGATCAGGGTTATGCTTTCAACAGTACAGTCATAGACATGGATCCTGATGGCACCAAGATCACTTCAGGTGATGCTGATGATCCTATGGGGGGTGTATCTGTTTCTGCCAACGGAGGAACTCCAAGTCTTCAGTTGAAGCTTCAGCCATTGGTTCCCGGAGCTAACCTGACATTGAAGGAGATATTGTTTGAGTCCAATTCCGATCAGCTAAATGAAGTGTCTTATAGTGAGCTACAACGTGTGATCGGGTTAATGCAGCAAAACCCTAATCTCAATGTGGAAATAGCTGCTCATACGGATGACGTTGGATCTGCAGCTTACAATGCGGCGCTCTCCAACAGACGTGCTGAAAGTGTGGTCAAGTTCTTGATCGAAAATAAGATTCCTCAGGATCGATTTGTGGCTAAAGGATATGGAGAGAGTCAGCCGATCGTTCCGAATGATTCGGAAGAAAACAAGGCTAAAAATAGACGTGTGGTTCTTAAAATATTAGGTATTTAATGAATGGTGTCATGAAGAAGATTTTACTAAATACCCTACTATTATTGATCGTTTTTGGTGCAACAGCTCAAAAACTAGAAAAGTATGAAGATGCGCTTCCAAGAATATTGGCTTTGCCGCCTAGTGGAGCTGTGGCTCAATTGAAGAGGCATTTACCTGTGGAACCTCAAAATGCTAGTATTTATTTCCAACTTGGAGTGATCTACACCAAGCGCTACAAGAATAGTGACCCGATCAAGGACTATGCTTACAAAGTTGGAAATGCGCGTGAAGCAATCAAGGCTTTTGCAATGACTGATCGATTTATCAATGATAAAGAGGTTCGGAAAAATGAGGAACTCTATTTCAACTTTGGGAAAATTGATGAAAAAGGAAAGCTGCGTGTAGAATACGATTCTATTAGAAAATACATAGATAAAACACGAGCTGAGCAACAGCGATTTATTGCCAATGCACCATTCATTTATGAAAAATTCACGAAGAGCTTTAGCAGCTATGATAAGGCTCACAAAGGCTTTACTTCTATCTTAGGTGAATATCCAACCTTTAAGGATCTGTATCTTTTGTTTGACGAGTCTGTAGATGCTCGCTTCGAGCAAGTAAAGACTGACTATGAAGACTGTTTGGCCAACTGGGAAGAGTATAAATCAGCATCTGACACTTTTGATATCGGCTATCATCAAGAGATGACCGTTCTTCCTGTCACAATCTATCGCCTAGATGGATTAGAGTCTAAAATTAATTTCTTACAAGACAAAATTCAGATATGGAACTATGCTGAATGGGTTGATAAAACCAGAGCCAATATTCATGCTGAAATTGATAAGTTAAGATTGGATTTAGCTAAAGAAAATCTTCGTTTGGATAGACGAATTGAGCAAGCAGAGCCTGATTTTCTAAGAGATAAATTTGAACCTTTGAAGGTGTCTAAAGAGGTTTTATTCAACCTAAGAAAGTATGATTTGAATTCGGTAGTGGAGCCTTTGTTTTTGTATAAAGAAAAGAAGCATGACCTCATTTATCAGGAAATGCTAAGCAAGCAGCTTGATACTGCAACTACTCTGGATATGGAGCGAAAGCTATATCTCTATGGACAGATGGTCAATCGAATCAAAGATGCGGATACTGTATTGAGTGACATCAGGAAACGTAATACTGATGAGTCCCTGGAGAAATATTCGGAATTTTTGAGAATGCATTATCAGGGCAAGGTTGGAGTTAATCAATTGGTGACTAAGGAGCAATCGGCCAATAGAGAGGATGTGACTTCTTATGTGCAGAGTATCCAGGATCGACTTTATGAAATGTATGAAGCAGATACCTTGGCTGAGAAAATCACTTATAAAAAGAAAGACTACTTGATGAAGGAGCAGCTTTCTGTAGATAACGATCAATTGACTAAAGATCCGATTACCACACATAAGATTGAGAACTTTGATGGATCCTATTTCATTGGTGGGATCATCAAAAATGAAAAAGAGAACAAGACTCAGGCATTTGTCTGCGGTATAACCGAAGACAAAAAAGTTGGCTGGATGAATGAGTATTTATTGCAATTTGATAGTGCTATTGGGTTTGATTCTCATACGCGAGTGGGAGCAATGAAAACGGTGCCGGGAGGGTTGGCAGTGATCTTGCACGGAGCAGATACTAATGATATGCATCACAATCATCTTTTTATCCTGGATGAAAAAGGACAGCCAACGTTGAGTAGACGACTATTGCTAAATCAGTTTCCAAGGTCTATCAACTATAATGAGCGAACTAATACCGTTATGGTTACTTACAAGGGCATAGATTATCGAGATGATATCTTGCTGGAGTCAGAACTGATCATGGCGAATTA
>CAXEKM010000753.1:0-7221 GCA_963996645.1 uncultured Marinoscillum sp. | reverse complement strand
TTGAAAACACTTCTTATTGTATAGGTGTCAATCGAGTAGGAGATGATGGAGTAGGTGCGCATTATGTTGGACATTCGGCAGCCTACAATTATAAAGGTGAGCAATTGGTATTTTCGGAGGAGGAAGAAATACTCTACGCTAGTCTAACCAAAGAAGATCTATTGGCCTTCAGAAAGCGCTTTCCTTTCCAGGCGGATGCGGATGACTTTGAGTTGAAGTAACCACAGAGAAGCTAAGAAAACAGAGAATTAATCTTTTTCAATCTCCTTGTTTAGTTCATTTCGATTAATAATTTTTCCTTTCATTCTTATCATAAAAGGCATCGCAGCTTGAAGATCATTTAGCGCCAATAATTTCAGATTTTGATGTCTTATGGTTTGATTCAGAATGGTTGAAGCTTTTCCAAGAGGTGCTGACTCTTCTCCGGTAAGTAAAATTGTCAATTTCTCAGATTTGACTAGATCTGAGGCGTAACTCAGAGTTACTGCATCAGAAAAGTTGTCCATTTCGAAAATGTTCGTTTCTGATCCAATCACTTCCTTCATTTGATTAACCAATGAATCATTAAAATTGAATGCATGAGCATCGGTTAAGAAGTGAATGATGATCAAACTGGATGGATGTTGGCTCATTACGAATGTTGAGAGATATATTTGCTAATCTATGACAAGCTTCATCGAATTTCTATATTCTCGGTTTTTATTGAGTGACGGTGTGTCCATCGATACCCGAACCATCACCAAAGGAAATCTCTACTTTGCACTGAAAGGGCCAAACTTCAATGCTAATAAGTATGCCGCTCAAGCTCTAGAACTTGGTGCAGTCTATGCTGTAGTAGATGAAGAAGAATATGTGACCGATGAGCGAATCATTCTTGCTGATGACGCACAGAAGGCTTTACAAGATCTTGCGACTTTTCATAGAAGCAGATTCAAAAGGCCTGTTTTAGGTCTCACTGGCTCGAATGGTAAAACAACTACCAAAGAACTAATCAATCGGGTTCTTGCTACTAAATACATTACTCATGCGACAAAGGGTAATCTGAACAATCATTTAGGTGTGCCTCTAACGCTGTTGCATATTCATCCACAAGTGGAAATTGCCATTATAGAGATGGGAGCCAATCATGTGGGAGAAATAGCAGAGCTGTGCGGCTATGCGAACCCAACGCATGGATTGATTACCAACATTGGCGAAGCACATACCGAGTTGTTTGGAGGTATAGAAGGAGTCCTGAGAGGGAAAAGTGAGTTATTTGATCACTTACGCCAAACTGGAGGTAAAGCCTTTGTAAATACTGATGACTTCAGGCTAGAAAATATGGCCAAGCGATTTACGGATCCGGTTTTATTCCCGGCGGAAGACCTAAAACTCATTGACGCAAACCCCTATTTGATTATCAAGTTGGGTGAAAAGGAAGTGCAGACCAATCTGGTTGGGCGATATAATTATGGAAACATCGCTGCGGCAGTGGCTGTTGGTCGAGAGTTCGGTGTTGCTGATGATAAAATTCTAGAAGCAATCGCTTCGTATATTCCTGAAAATCAACGTTCTCAGATCATTAAAAAAGATTCGGTAACGATCATCAATGACTGCTACAATGCCAATCCTACTTCCATGAAGGCTGCTTTGGACAATCTGGAATCCATGACGGGAAAGAAAGCAGTTATTCTTGGTGAAATGAAGGAATTGCAGGATGTTGTGGACCGTCATTTGGATGTAGGTCGCTGGATTAAAAAAGCCAATTTTGATCAGGTGATATTAGTTGGGCGTCACATGATCGCTGCAGAGCAGTTGTTGGAAAATGTCTTTTGGTTTGAAACTGTAGAAGCCGCTCGTCCATTTCTGGAAAAACGAAATTTCAAAGACCATACAGTGCTGATCAAAGGCTCACGTAGTGGCAAGCTGGATAAGGTGGCGGAGATGATTAGTGGCTGATTTTTAGTTTGATCGGCGAAAAATTCTTTGGTAGTTGTATTTGAAGAAGAATTAATTTCATTTATCCTTGTGGATAACTTTGTTTTACGCAACGCCAACAGCTATGATTAACTATACACTGCAATTCAGGGAATAAATGCATTTCGCATACCTTATAATATTCCAACTACATATTTCTTAACCAGTATTTCTTAACTAACTCTCATGAGAATGTCTATGCCCAACCTAAGATATTCAATGATCTTAGCGTCATTTTTACTATTTACTAAAGTCTTTTCGCAGACGAGCCTTCCTTACTATCAAAATTTTGATGGTGTAGCTGAAGCATCCTATGACACGGATACCGATACTCTTAACGAACTCAATGAATGGGGCTTTGCAGCCGCAAGAGATGATTCAGAAAGATTAGGTGGATTATTAACGATTAGTTCAACTAATGGATTTGAGGGTTCTCAATCCGTTGAATTGAGCAGAAATACCGAACATAATAATTCACAATTTGTGACCAATTCTGCTGTTCTTACTTTAGACCTGTCAGGCTATGATGCCAATACAACAGATATCTTTTTAGATTTTAGCTTTACTAGAGGAAATTTTTCTTATTCGAACAGTAACAATGTAAGAATTAAAGGATCTCCATCCGATAATAATTTAGTGATTTATGATTGGGATAATAACCTTCCTGATTATTTAGAATGGGAAAGTGTAAAAAGATTGAACCTGAGTCAGGCCTTAAGAAATTCAGGCCAAAATTTTTCTGACTCTACTCAAATTAGGTTCGTTGAAAGGTCTTACTCCCAATCCCATGGATTTTACTTTGATGAGGTGACCATATATGAGCGTCCAGATAATGACGTTCGAATTACTGAAATTGGACTTCCGTCACCTTCAGGTTCTCTTTCTTCTTCTGAAGAATTTAGTGTATCTATTGTTAATGAAGGTGTTGATGATTTGACAAGTGTTCCATTCACCATTAAGGTAGAAGGTCCGGGAGGTATAGAGACAATTTCTGAAACTGCTTCAATGAGTGCTGTTTCAACTTCTGAATCATATACTTATACATTTAGTCATTTGTTTGATCTCTCAGTTGAAGGAGAGTATTTTGTGACTGCATATAGTTCGCTATCTGGTGACATGAGTTATTTTAATGATACGATTAGCAGTGTCACTTATAAATTTGAAACATATAGCTCAGGGTTACCTTATACCGAGGATTTTGAAATTGATAGTGGTGGTTTTATCGCTTTCGGTACAAATATTAGTTGGGAGTATGGTTATTTATCGGATGGTTCCAAAGGTTGGATAACTAATGCTGCTGGGAATTATAACAATAATGAGACTTCTTATTTGAATTCACCAGTTTTTGATTTATCTGCAGAGACGTCCGATCCATATATCGGCTTTGATATTGACTTTAATACTGAAACTTGTTGTGATGAAGTTTGGTTAGAGGTTAGTTTAGATGGAGGAGAAACTTTTTCAAAAGTCATTTCTCCTCGAATGCAATATGTGTCATACGCTGACTATTGGAATGGAGTTGGAAGTCTTAGTTTTCGAGAATTGATCATTCCAGAGACAGGCGGTAATTCTGAAGTATTAATTCGTATTGCTTTTAGTTCTGATGCTTCTTTTGTTAGATCGGGAATTGAGGTAGATAACTTTTCAGTTAGAAGTAGACCAGCTAATGACGTGGCTTTAACTTCTGTTAGTTTGCCTCCAGCCTCAGCCACGCTGACATCTACAGAGTCAATTTCACTTGAAGTCGTAAATTTAGGCGCTTCTGATCAGAGTTCGGTACCGCTTTCTGTTGTATTAACAGGTCCATCTGGAGTGCAAACAATTTCAGAAAGTACTACTGCCATATCTTCAGGAGATACCATTACTTATATATTCTCTCAGCAATTTGATTTTTCAGAAGTTGGAAGTTATTCTGTCACAGCTTATACGTCACTTGCAACTGATGTATTTCATGAACTAGATACAATAAGTGATATGAAAACATACAAGCAAAGTGTATATACAGGATCATTGCCTTTGTATTACTCATTTGATGATATTGCAGATACTACAATCGCTGAAGGTTCTGGTTACTTTGGTGATCAAAGTTTAAATGGACTTAGCTATGTTGCTTCCTATGCCAATGGTCAATTGACAATAAATTCAACATACGCAGAGGAAGGCAAGTCACTTATACTAAGCAGGTCGGAATATCGTCCTCAAACCACTTCAAATCAATTGGTCATATCAATGGATCTTTCTGTTTATTCGGCCGCGGAAGATAAAGTAATGTTTGATTATGATGTTCGAGAATACTATGAGAGCAATTCGAACGTAGGCGTATATGTGAGAGGAAACGAAAGTGATCCATGGGTTTTATTACACCAATGGAACTTAAATTCCACTTTCAATGGAGTTTGGCAAAAAAATCAAGCACTAGATATTTCAGAAGTGCTTGTGGCTAATAGTCAAGAATATAGCATTACTTCTCAAATTAAAATTCAGTCTTCTGGTTATTCTGAGTTGCCTTACGAGTATTTGTCTTTAGATAATATACGTGTCTATGCAGAGCCTGTGAATGAACTTCAGATGTATTCTGTTTCAGTATCTGAGGGACCATTTTATTCAAACTCTGAAACCGTTCAACTTGAAATCATAAATAAAGGTACCGCAACACAATCAAGTGTACCTGTTCGTGTGATAGTTGATGGGCCAACTGGCTCATCGTCAATTAACGAGACCTTGTCAGGTACAATCAATCAGAATGATACCGTTTCATTCAACATCACGGAAAAGGTAGATATGAGTCTGCCTGGATTGTATCAAATCAGTGGTTATTTAGAACTTGAAAATGACGAATGGCGTGGTAACGATTCTGTTTCGGTTGAAGTAGGGAGATATTCAAAATACACAGGTGAATTGCCATATTACTTGACTTTCGAGGGATTGGCTGATACTACCTATGCCCGCGGACAGTATACAATGGATGGATTAAACGGTATATCATTTGAAGGGTCAACTTCTAAGTCGAGATTATCCATATTGGACGCAAACTATTATTATGGAACGGGATCACGGGCACTGAAATTTGATAGAAGAGACTACACTTATTCTTCTAATGAAATGGTTCTATCATTGGATTTAAGTGATTTAGATGATACTCAAGATCGATTACTATTGGATTTTCAGATTTATAGCTACAGTGCTGATGATTACGATGCCGATAAAATTTATGTAAGAGGCAATTCAGCTGATGATTGGCTTGTGGTATATGATTGGTTCGATACTACTAGTTACTATAGTAATCAGTGGATTTCCATACTAGAACTTCCTTTGATTGATACATTAAAGGCTAACGGCCAAACATATTCAAATGAAACACAGATCAAGTTTTCTGAATATGGATATGGTACGTCTTCTGTATTGTTTGATAACATTAAAGTCTACCTCCAATATGATACAGACATTGCTATTGTTGGGACTGATCTGGAAGGGAAATCTGCAGCTCTAAAATCCAGTCAGACTTTCTCTGTGGAGATATTTAACAATAGTATTTCAGAGGTGTCTGGGTACGATATAAATGTTTCAATAACAGGTCCATCAGGCACCCAAGATTTTTCTGAGAAACTAGATGTACCTATTCCTTCTATGGATACTATGTCTGTAGCACTTTCCACTCCACTCCAATTTGATGAATTTGGTGATTATACGGTTTCTATTTCTGTCAGTCTTACGGATGATGGAGACCCAACTAATGATGATTTGGAGCTGGGACTGTATAGAATAAATTCATATTCCGGAGAACTTCCAATTTTTGAAGATTTTGAGTCTTTGCCTGATAGTTTATATGAAAATTCTGTGCCATCTATCGGAGTTGATGGATTTAGTTTTAATACCGACAATGAAAATGGCGAATTCGAAATATACACTCCAACATCAGGTTCTAACTTGACCAAGGTGGCATATTTGTCCAGAGGGAATTTATTCAACTACACTAATAATTCATTGATACTATCTGTAGATTTATCTGAGAATATTACACAGGAGTTGCAACTAGATTTTGATTTTGCGTCACATTACAATTACCGTGACGGTGCGGCTGTCTATGTAAGAGGTAATGAATCAGATTCTTGGTTATTACTTTACGATTTAGATGCAAATAAACCATCCAATTTAGCATGGAAATCTGTCAAAGGATTAGGCATTTCCGATACACTTGCTGTGCACAATCAGGAGTTGTCAGAGTCTTTCCAGATAAGATTTAAAGACTATGAATACGATGATAAGGATGGTTATTTCTTTGATAATATTAAGTTGTACCCGGTATTAGAACAGGATGTTGAATTGATTTCCTTAGTCATACCTGAGCCAGGCTCGAATCCTACCGAATCAGAGGTTGTGACAATCCAGTTCATGAATAAAGGAGTATTGCCGTTGACTGAAGTCCCATTAACTTTAATAGTTTCTGGTCCTGACGGCGTTCAGGAAATTTCAGAAACTTCAACCGAAAGTATTAATAGAGGGGATACAACGACATTTGAATTTACTTCTACAGTTGATTTCAGTGCTGGTGGTGAATATTCTATTCAAGCTTTTGCATCGGTTAATGGAGATACTTATAATGAAGGAGATACATTGGAGGCATCATTTTTCCGAAACTTCAGTTTTACTTCACCATTGCCAATAGAAGTTGACTTTGAGTCTGATTCGGCCAAATTCAGAACTTATGGGAATAACACTAGCTGGGTATACGATTCATTGAAGAATGATACAAAGGGATGGCTCACAAAAAGATCTGATAACTATGGATACCAAAATAATGAAGATTCCTATCTACATTTCCCAACTTTAGACTTATCTGAAATTCCGCAAGGAGTTTATATAGATTTTGATTTGAATATAGACTTAGAGAGTTGTTGTGACTATGCGTGGTTGGAGGTTTCAACTGATGGAGTCAATTTTGAAAAGGTAGTTAACACTGATTTATTGTATAATGATGAAGGAATTTATTGGACAGGAACAAAAGAGGTGAATGTTCGATCCCTTTATATTGAAGAAATCCAAGGTCAATCTAACGTAATATTACGCTTAGCATTGTCATCAGATGGATCGGTAAGAAATGATGGTGTTCAATTCGATAATTTATTGATAAGAGGCCCCTATGAATTTGATCTGACTGTTGTTGAAGTAGGAGGAATTGAAATTAGTCCGTCTTTGACGGCTTCAGAAACAATCAGAATGAAATTGGTGAATGAGGGTACATCGACTTTGACTTCTTCAGACTTA
>CAXEKM010000752.1:0-2511 GCA_963996645.1 uncultured Marinoscillum sp. | reverse complement strand
TGTATGTTTGTATGTTTGTTGTACGTTTGTTGTATATTTCTGGTATATTTCTTGTGCATTTCTTGTGCATTTCTTGTGCATTTTCTTGTACATTTTCAGCAGATAATCCAGACCCAAAAGACTATGATTTGACCATGGGTTATCGTCAGTTTGAAAACAATAGGAGTGTCCGATTTATGCAGCTGATGGAGGATAGGAAATCACTCAGTTGGGACGATTTTTTAGCCATTAAATACGATGGCCAATTGCCATATGAGTTACACTATCCAGTTGATATAAAAGTGCTTTTTGAATTGGATGCATCGCGGTATAAAAAGTATGAAGAGCTTCTTGATATCCTTCAGACCTGGGATGGTCAATCGAGTTTTGATAATCTCGGAGCAGCGCAGTTTGTGATTCTTTATGACTATCTAAAACAGAAGTATCCAACATCTTATTTAGACTCCACTAAGGTCCTCACGGAGTTTCAATTAATAGATGGAATTGCCCACACCTACAAATACCTCAAGCGTAATTTTAAGCGCGTGAACATACGACTAGGAGACTATCAGTTGTTGGTGAGAGGTGATAAGGAAATCCCTGTGAATGGTATACCTGATGTGATTACAGCCATGTACAGTGAGCCCTATAAAAATGGTAGAGTTAGGGCTGTACAGGGAGAGTCTTATATCATGCTGGTGCGTTATCCTGAAGAAGGACTTCCAATCATAGAAACAGTGAACGTATTCGGAGCATCTAATCAAAAGGATAGTCCTCATTATGATGATCAAATGCTCCTGTTTCTTAATCAAAAAAGGAAGTCTATGACGTTGGATATTGACACAGTTCGCAAAAATGCTGAGTCAATTTATCACCCTAAGTGATTATGAACGCTTTTTAACAGCATTGGAGATTTCTCTTGCTCCAGTAACCCCACTTTTTCTCCAAATTACTTTGCCATTTTTGAAAAGTAATAAGGTTGGAATGTTGGTGATTTCATATTTGTGAGCAGCCTTCTTGTCCTTTTGCACATCTACCTTGATAATGTTTACAGAATCTCCTAATTCTGCCTTTACTTCATTAAGGATAGGAGGCATTTTACGGCATGGCTCGCACCAGCTTGCCGAGAAGTCTACTAGCGTGGGTGTATTTCTATTAATTAGTTCGTGAAATTGTGACATAATGCGTGTAAACAGCAAAGATCACTAAAAAGTTGCAGGCTTATACAATTTCCCAAAAAAGAATATAAGATGCTGTCGAGCCCGCTTCTTTAAGCTTCATACTTGTTGAAAATTCACCAGTGGTGTCATTTCCAATTAGCATTTCAAAAGTGCCTAAAAAATCGTTGGCACTTAAGTAATCAAAGTCCCATAGTTCTATAACAAGAGGCTTGAAGGGGTCTGAGTGTTCAATTTCAACAGCCACCTCGAATGCCTCTGAGTTGTCTATGCTTTTATATAAACCTGATTCAGGCCAAATTTTTTCTCCGTTATACTTCAGGAAAACTTCATCTTCATCTATTTCATCGTTGACGATGCATTGAAGTTTGGTCAGTCTGATTTTAGCCATTGGTTTGAGTAGTTAATGAAAAAACTAAATTAGTCAAATCAGTTAGGGTATATCAATTTACTTGGTAGTATTTCCATCACCTGTCTCAGTGAACACCTCATCTACTGGCTCCCAAAGCTCAAGCTTGTTGCCATCTGCATCCATAATATGGACAAACTTTCCATAATCATACGTTTCTATGTCATCACAGATGGTTACCCCTTCTTTTTTGAGTTTTTCTACAAGTCCTTCCATGTTCTGAACTCGATAATTGATCATAAATGGTTGAGTTGATGGCTCAAAATAAGTAGTGTCATCCTTAAATGGACTCCATTGCAAGTAATTGATCTCCTCAGGGTTCAGTGCATTTCTGAATTCAAATAAGGAGCCATATTGATCCGTTTTAAGTCCTAAATGATTCTGATACCAATCTTTAGTGGAGTTGGGATCCTTACATTTGAAGAATACTCCTCCAATTCCTACGACTTTAGGTTCTTTGTTACTCATATTTTGATTTCTTTAAAATTCTCCTGATTCAATGATTGTTGCTGGATTTACAGGTTTAAGGTATTCATAAACCCAGCAATTAAGTACTCCTTGATCTGTTTGTATTGGTCTTAATCTCCGTTCATAATCAGGATCTAAATGTACTAGTGGTTTGGCATTTTCATACCGATCCAGAATTCTTAGAGCATCTTCTGGATTCAATAGTTCGAAAACCTCCCCATGTACCAGATTCTCTATTTGGTCATCATAAATGACACCTGGAAAAATATCTACTCTGTAAATATGTCCAGTTAAATTGCCTGATGATACAAATCGATGCTCAAAATCGGGAGTTTGAGTTTTCTCGTTTCCATGAAACTTTCGTTTCAAAAATCCATAGGCAAATAGATAGGAGCTCATTTTTGAAGGCATTCAGCTAGTGATTTTTTAGCTTTTTCAGCCTCTTGTAATGCTTCCATGGCTTTTTCGGTTGCCAGA
>CAXEKM010000751.1:0-3894 GCA_963996645.1 uncultured Marinoscillum sp. | reverse complement strand
CTTTACAAATCCATTCAAATAACTCAGGAAGAGATTCTTCCTCGTTATATACTGGTACTACAATACTAAGGTCTAGTGCTTTTTGTGTCACAGGTGTTGATTATTCAAATTCAGGTTCGCTTTTCTTTACGATAGCGCCAGTGATAAGAGAAATGATTAGGTAAAAAATGGTTCCAAATGCATAAGACTTTAATAAACCTCCAGCTGTGAAATTCTTTGGAGTCTCTTCTTTGATTTTCTCTATCGCTTCATCTAATTGAGCTCCTTGCATTCCAAATTTCTGAAGCATCGCTTCTTGTTGAGCAACCATAGCCTCAGTTATGATTTGAGGTAACTCTGGATCGATGACAGTATATAGTAGGATTTGAAATACAGTTCCTATTATTCCCGCAACAAGCAATAATACAAAACCGTGCAAGAACCCTTCTTTAAAAGTCAGGTATCCTTCTTCTTCCTTACGGTATTGTAAGCCAAAATAAATTACAAGGCCCAAATTGATAACGAGTATACCAATACCAAACCACCATTTCGCTAAATAAGTAGGCTCAATCACATAAGCCAGCAAAACGAATATGATACTTAATACTCCTACATAAACTCCTGATTTTACTGCATTTTTCATAGTACAATTAGTTAGGTTGTTTCCTTAAAATTATCGATATAACCGGTGTTATAAAGAATCCGGCTATGATTTTTTTGACCGTCGATTCTTGTATCAAGTCCCATTTGGTCACATGCTGGATCTCCTCCAATTGAAGTTGATACATGTCTTGGCCAAACTTCTCGATAAAAATATCAGATCGTTCTTCAAGGAACTTAGTCGCAGCAGATTGGTAATTTATTACAGCATCCGCATCAAAATTATAATAAATTGTTTGACCTAATAGAAAAACAGCTGACCCAATGGCGTAGACAATGAACCCAATCGTCATTCCTTGCCAAAAATGTAGGATCCCATCATTCTTATATGTCTTATAATCTTTCTCCGCAAAGAATACGAATAACCCGATTAACACAAGGTCAACGAACAAATGTCCAAGATCTATTTGTGGATTAACCCCTAACCAAAACGACAAATGATAGATTACTATCATAAATACTCCTGCCAGAAGTGCAAATTTTAATGTAGACTTGAAAATCATGAATTAATGATTAGTTCTTCACCGTTAACTACAGCAAGACACTTTCCTTTCAATATTTTGTTATACTGTGGTGTATTGATTGATCGAGATGGATTGACTGATGCATCAAACAACCATTCTTTATCAGGAGATATCACTGCGAGTCTAGCTCTAGTACCTTTTTCAATTTTTACTGGATCAAATTTTAATACACCTCTTGGCCCATTTGTCACCTTGTCGAAAAGTACCTCCAGATCTAGTGAGGATGAAAGGCTCAAAAGATCACTCATAAAACTTGGCAAAGAACATATACCCGGTGTAGAAAGGTCAAATTCCAAATCCTTGCTCTCTGGATCTTGAGGGTTGTGTGCAGAAACAATTGCATCTATCACTCCAGTCTCCAACCCCTTAAGTAATGCCTTTCGATCTTTATCGGATCTAAATGGAGGATCAACCTTATAGTTGGTATCATAATCCATCAAATCTGAATCCGTGTAGATCAATTGATGAATAGATACATCACAGGTCACAGCTAGTCCATCTTTCTTAGCTTTCTTGATCAATTCTACTCCTTTTGCGGTAGAAATTTGACTAAAATGAAGTCTTCCTCCAGCATAGGAAAGAATATCTAAATCTCTTTTAATTGCAATTTCTTCAGATATGGGAGGTTCACCATTCATACCTAATATAGTACTCACTTTTCCTTCATGCATTTGCGCAAACTGAGACAAGTGAATATCCTTAGGATGATTGATAATCAAACCTTCAAACTTCTGAACATATTGTAGAGCCTTTAACAAAAGCTCAGTATTGTAGATGGTATTCAATCCATCTGAAAATGCAACTGCACCAGCATTCTGCAAATCCAGAATCTCTGTTAGGTTCTCTCCTTTACAACCCTCACTGACAGCCCCAATCGAATGAAGTTCCACTCCATTAGCAGATCCTCTTTTGATGAATGTTACATCACTTTTGGATTCAATAACAGGCTCAGTGTTTGGGATAACACATACATCTGTAAAACCACTAAAACTTGCTGAATTGGTTCCAGAAAACAAATCCTCTCGGTGCTCTGACCCCGGCTCCGTGAAATGAGCATTCAAATCAAACAGCCCAGGGGTAACGATACATCCTTCAATTAAATGATCGTATTTCGAAGATATGTTTTTAGCTATTTCAGTGATTTCACCATTTTCAATTAGTACATCAACCTCTTGCTGATGAAATGATGAGCTTTTATCAAATATTTTGGAGCCTTTTAGTAAAATCTTCATTTAAGAAATCTCAAAAGAATTGATTCAATAAGAATGAATGACAGGGCCAAAAGTAATGCATATTTCCATAAGGATTCAGCCTCATTATTCATATTCAGCGATGCTGTGGCCAAAGAATTGGTATTGATTGGATGATAGGAAATATGAGCATTCTCATTAGCCACTTGAGACAACTCTTCATTTGAATAAGTATGAATATCCGATTCGCTCAAAGAGTAATTATAAGCAAGCACTCCTATAGTATCTGTATCATTGGTTAGATAATATATTCCTGGTTGGTTCATTTCTGAAGGAATCTCAAGTGTTAACCCATCCCTGCTATATCTATATGAAGGTATGAAAGATTGACTAACAGAACTCAATTTCAAAATGGCATTATTCACAATACTATCCACGCCTATTTGCACAAACTCTTCATCTAATCGATGAAATAACGGATCTTGTATACTATTCTGTGCTAGACGATACATAGTAGGCACAAACAATGCGTGCTTCGGGAAATTCGTAAAACCATCTATTAACGGCGAATTCAAAATATATACAGATGTATTACCAAAATGGCTAAGCACAGGTAAGCTTTCATTAGTTTCTAAGATATTCTCATAATAACCACTTAAGGCAAATACAGGTCTAAACACAGGCAGACTTACACGATTAGATTGACTTTTGGTAAAAGCACCTCCTAAAAATGGATGTTCCAAACTCTTAGTACTGAGTGGTTGCTGAATTTCACTCTCATTAATAGAGACTCCAACAGACAGTAACTTTTGATAGGAGTCCGGTAATGAATTTGTTGCTGGTATGACTAATACTTTGCCATTAATCAAATCAAGCTGACTTAGTAGCCAGTCTGGCACTTCTTTCAATTCAGACAGAATAACCAAATCTGTATTAGTCAACCGACTTAGCGACGTAGCATTAATTTGCTCACGAGTAAAATCAAAGTATTCTGTGTTAGTGTATAATTTCTCTAAGTAATCACCTGTACTAGATTCTCCATCTTCCAGCAAGACTATCCTGGCTTGCTTAGGCTTAATTATGTTGAAATAGAAAAAATTATCAAATACAACAGGAGCATCTGAAAGCTCTAAAGTGTATTCTCCATATAACCTATCACCAGTTTCCAGAGGCACCTCCAAACGTACTCTTCCTTCACCTGCAATTGTGTAAGTTCGGCTAGCAAGTTGTCTTTCACCTTTTTTTAACTGAAGTAGACCATCAGAAATCTCTACTACTCCTGAATTATTAAGTTCAACAAAAAGAACATTTCCATCACCCTGACCATTAGATATATTGATCCATAAACTGTCAATAAAAACATTACTCTGAGTACCTGGAATTAATTGATACAATTCATAAATAGAACCCGTATCCTTTTCAATAAAACCTAAATCAAATCCATTTCTTTGAAAGTCAGAAACAATTGACACCCGCTTATATCCGTATAGATTCTTCCTGTCTACAATAGAACCTAATGTGGTTCTATGAGAAGAAAACTG
>CAXEKM010000750.1:0-2852 GCA_963996645.1 uncultured Marinoscillum sp. | reverse complement strand
TGTTCAAATCTCTCTACCTCTTCCCCTCCTATATAACGTCCGCTCTTCAAAACCCTACTATAGGCAGAATCCAGTTCTTCTCGCAATGAAATCGTTTGTCTTGTTAGATCGAAAAAAGGAATATTCATAAGCTGGTTACAAATTAGGAGATTATTGAAAATCATCCTTCAATAGCAGTGATATTTTAACTAATATTGGCCTCCGAAAGCAAAGAAACAACATAGCCCCTTAAATTATAACTTTGGAAATATGAAAAGTATTGGTGTTTTTACATCAGGAGGTGATGCGCCGGGCATGAATGCCTGTATACGATCAGTTGTAAGAACGGGGCTCTACCTTGGGCTTGATGTCTATGGAATCAAGTATGGATACAATGGAATGATTGATGGAGACATCTACAAAATGAAGTCTTATTCCGTATCCAACATCGTTCAGCGTGGAGGAACAATCCTGAAATCTGCCAGATCTATGGAATTCAAAACCAAAGAAGGTAGAGCTAAGGCTTACGAACAACTTAAGAAAAGAGGCATAGAAGGTCTTGTTGCTGTTGGTGGTGATGGCACTTTCACTGGTGCTAATATTTTTTATGAAGAATATGGCATTCCAATAGTAGGTGCTCCAGGAACTATTGATAATGACCTGTATGGTTCAGACTATGCCATCGGCTTTGATACTGCAGTAAATACAGCACTTGACGCAATTGATAAAATTCGTGATACAGCTAATTCTCACGACAGAGTTTTCTTCATTGAAGTAATGGGAAGACACTCTGGTTATATCGCTATCCAGAGTGGTATTGGTGGAGGTGCTGAAATGGTAATGGTTCCTGAAACTTCTACTACGATCAATGATGTGATCAATACCTTAAGAGAAGGGAGAGATAAGCAAAAGACATCATCAATCGTAGTTGTGGCTGAAGGTGGTGAGCAAGGCGATGCACACGAAATTGCGGGTAAAGTATCTAAAGAAATTCCTGAATTAGACATTAGAGTATCAACACTTGGTCACATTCAACGTGGTGGCTCTCCTACTTCATACGACAGAATCTTGTCATCTCGACTAGGTATGGCAGCAGTTGAAGGTCTGGTAAATGGAGAAAAGAATGTAATGGTTGGTGTAGTCAATGACAAAATCACCTTCACGAGCTTCAAACTTGCTATTTCTAAAGCAAAACCAATCAATCAAGAATTGATGAGATTGGTAGAAATATTAAGCATCTAAAGATTTTAAGATCAGCTGAATGGCCTTTTCAAGGTCATTTGGTTGCATCCAAATTATTTCCTCGTCTTTTTTAAACCATGTCATCTGACGCTTGGCGTATCTTCGGCTATTTCGCTTCAACAATCTGATGGCCTCTTCCCTATCATAAGCGCCATCCATAAAGCCAAATATTTCAGAATATCCTACTGTCTGCATGGCATTATGATCTTTATAAGCTTTTAAGGATTCTGCTTCTTCAAACAACCCCTGATCAATCATCAGATCCATTCTAAGATTGATTCGATCGAACAACTGATCACGATCCATTTCCAATCCAATCTTTATATTCTCAAAAGACCGTTCTTTGGATTGATGCCCTTTCCTAAATTCAGAAAATGGCTTACCTGTAGTACGAATAACTTCCAAAGCTCTAATTACTCTCTGGTGATTATGTTTATCTACCTGTTGATAATATTTAGGATCATTCTCTTGAAGTTCCTTTAATAAGGGTTGTAACCCATTTTCTGCAAACTCTTTGTTCAGATCATTTCGCAAACCTAAATCCACCTCAGGCATTTCATCAAAACCTTCCCAAACTGCTTTGAAAAACAATCCGGATCCACCAACCATGATAACCACATCATGTTTTTGATAAAGCTTCTCTAATAGTTCGAGAACATCTTGTTCGAATTGTCCAACGTTGTAATATTCCTCAATAGAGTGGGAATTAATAAAGTGATGTGGTGCAGCTGCAAGCTCTTCCTGATCAGGCTTTGCAGTACCGATCTCCATTTCGCGATAAAATTGCCTCGAATCAGCGCTGATAATCTCTGTATTATATTTTTTAGCCAGTTCAATAGCAAACTTCGTCTTACCAATAGCAGTAGGACCAACTACAGAAATCAGGATCTTATTTTTCGCACACATTTCAGGCTCGAAAGTAGCATTATTTACCTAATTTTAAAGGAATGGATGTGGTTAACTCTGATATCAAATCTCTTCAGGAAGAAGTTGCTGCCTTAAAAAAGGAACTCGACAAATCTCATAGAGACTACTATGACCTGGTGGATAAAACCAACTTCCATCTCAAGGAATTATTTGATTCCTCAAATGATCTCATCCAAATTTTCAAGCCGAATGGTGATTTTAGGTTTGTCAATGAGGCATGGCGTAACAAGCTAGGATACCGGGAGGAAGAGGTCTTTGATCTTAAGTTCATGGATGTTGTTCATCCGGATTATCGTAAAAAAACGCTATCTAATCTCCTCAAAATAACAGCCGGAAGCAGCTTAGAGCGATTTGAAACTGTCCTCAGAACAAAGTACGGCAAGAATATATACGTAATCGGCAAGCTTACTTCGGTTTTTGAAAATGGTGATCCGATAGAATACAGGTGTGTATTTTTTGATATCACCGAGCGATTCAGAGCAGAAAGAGCCCAAAGTCTTTACTATAAAATTGCCAACATTACGATTATCCGAAATCGGTTGGAGGATTTCTATGGACAGATATATCATGAGCTAAATGAAATATTAAAGGTTAGAAACTTTAGTGTGGCGATGAGGTCTGGTAAGGCTTATCAATATGCCTATTGGATCAACGAGCACGAGGAAACAACTGGAGCTACACTAAAAAAAGATGTAGAAAAACTA
>CAXEKM010000749.1:0-5715 GCA_963996645.1 uncultured Marinoscillum sp. | reverse complement strand
TATTCGTACAAAATCTGAAGAAAGCTGAGACTGCAACTCTGCAAAACTCTGCAGGGTGAGAATGCGCTCAGATGATGTATAGATACTCAAATAATCTTTTAGACCTTCTATATACAGGATTTCGTCCAACATAACTTTTACCAATCGATTCTCTGTTTTGACAAATGCATAGTCTTTCACAGTCTCAGCTGCTACTACTTCCTTTTTACTATCACTTGATTTTGCTCGTTGAAGTGCCTTCTGTGATGCCTGAAGAAATCGCCGAAAGTTTAACGGTTTTAAAAGATAGTCTGTGACATCTATCTCAAATCCATCCACAGCATACTCACTGTAAGCAGTAGAAAAAATGATTTGAGGCTTTTTGGTTAACACCTGCACAAGCTGAGTTCCCAAAATCTGAGGCATCTGAATATCTAAGAAAATCAAATCGACATCAGTATCTTGTAAAAAGACAAGTGCATCCAGTCCATTCTCAAACGAACCTAAGAGCTCAAAAAATGGAACCTGTTGGATATAATCTACAAGCTTCTCTAGCGCCAGTGGCTCATCATCAATTGCAATACATTTAATGGTCATTCAGATCAATTTTTAGATTCAATAGATACTCATCATTATCCAAATTGACTGACAAGGAATGTCTGTCTGGATAAATTAATTCTAGTCTTCTTTTTACATTCTGCAGCCCTATACCACCAGTCTCATCTTTATGCTTATTCATTGTTGCATCAAAGCTATTGATTACTGTTAGCTCAACAACCCCGTCTGATTCCTCAATTTTTCCTATCACTTTGATTCCTTCCGGTGTGTGAGTGGCGTGTTTGAAGGCATTTTCAATGAATGGAATAAACATCATTGGTGCAATCTGAACCATCGGATTTTCGAGTCTGGTGTCCAATTTGATATTTTGCTTATACTTTACCCGCATTCGTTCCAGGTCGAAATAGCTATGTAAATAATCAACCTCCTTGGTAATCTGTACATACGGAGTAGCACTTTCATAAAGCATGTACCGCATAATAGCTGAGAGTTTCATAATGGCCTCAGATGCTTCTTCAGATACTTTATATACTAGCGAATCGATATTATTGAGCGTATTAAACAGGAAATGAGGATTCACCTGACTTCTTAAAAGTGACAATTCACTCTGAAGTTTATTTTTTTCCATCTGAGAAGCCAACTCTCTATTTCTGAACCAATCAACAGTAAACCGAGCAATAAAAGCACTCGCCATGTTTAAAAGAACTGTTAATGCCCTTCTAATAAACTCTAACCAGAAATTGAGTGAACTGTCACTTTCAATTCCAATAAGTAAAGCGTCCAAAGACTCAATGCCTACCCAACTATCAATTTGCATTTTGAGTAAGGGATAGAGAATGATCAAACCAACCGATACTAATGCAAATCGAAGTGATTTATTATTTAGCCATCTTGGAATGAAATAATAAAAAAAGGAATAAAAGAAAATCAACTTAAACGGGAAGGTTACCACCACCCAGGTCACAGAATATGACACCTCTCTTTCTATGTTGATATTTATAAAGAACAAAATCGCTCCCAATTGGAATAACCAGTAGAGTAATTGAGCAAAGATTTTGAGTGTTTTTTCTTTCATTTCCTTGAGATATTTGACCAAATATATGGAGATAATCAACGGTTAAATCAGCGTTAGTTTATCTAATCTGCCAACACCCAATTCCCATCTACCAACACCTTTTCAGAATCTGTAACCCAGTTGGCAGACTGTTTCAATGCCTTCGCAGAGTATTTGACATTGTTGATATATTTCATTTGATTCCGATCTAGAATACTATTTGTTTCGCTCATTCAGATTTTTTTTCAACTGAAATGTAAGTTTCTCATGTTTTTATCTACTAATCTCAAAAATCAAGGCTAACCATTATGAATTTATCCATCCAGAACCTAAGTAAAACCTATCCTAACGGTGTTCAAGCACTGAAAAACGTGACATTAGACATTCCTGTCGGCATGTTTGGACTTCTTGGACCAAATGGTGCAGGAAAATCATCATTGATGAGAACCATCGCAACACTTCAAGAACCTGATTCAGGAAGTATTCAATTAGGCGATCTTAATGTCCTGACCCAAAAAACAGAAGTCAGAAAGGTATTGGGTTACCTTCCACAGGAGTTTGGGGTCTATCCGAAAGTATCTGCACTAGATTTATTGGATCACATCGCTGTTCTTAAAGGAATTACAAACGGCAAAGAACGAAAAGCGCTGGTTAAATCACTTCTTCAAAAAACCAACCTTTGGCAGCACCGAAAAAATAGTGTTGGTGGGTATTCCGGGGGTATGAAGCAACGTTTCGGAATTGCTCAGGCATTGATTTCTGATCCTAAACTCATCATCGTGGACGAACCAACGGCAGGACTTGACCCTGCGGAGAGAAACCGTTTTCTAAACCTCTTAAGTGAGATTGGTGAAAACACTGTAGTCATCCTTTCTACTCACATCGTAGATGATGTAAAAGAGCTATGTACTAAAATGGCCATCATTAATCAAGGTGAAGTGCTACTAACAGGCAATCCAATTGAATCCATCAATAGCATAGAAGGCAAAATCTGGAGTAAAACCATCGATAAAGAAGAGCTTGCGGCTTATCAAGACAAGTACAATGTCATCTCTGAGCGATTGATTGATGGGAAGCCGGAGATTCACGTGTTCAGTGACTCGCGTCCGGATGACAGTTTTGCACCTAAGCCTGCTGATCTGGAAGATGTTTACTTCTCCAAAATCAAAGAAACAACTCAAACTGCTGAAGCAGTCTAATCTCAAAAACTGGCAGAGTTAGATCCAGACTGGGAAATTTCATTTCTTCAATCCACCTTCTCTGTTAAAACTGATGAATGTATTATTAAAATACTAACCTAAACTTCACATGCTAGAGTTTATACGATTTGAATTGAGTTACCGCCTCAACAGGCCGGCAACCTATATATACCTCATTCTAATGATATTGATGGGCTTCCTCGCAGGAGGAACAGATATAGTCAGAGCTGGAGGTAGCGGAGGAAAAGTAATGGAGAATGCTCCTATTGTGATCACACAGCTTATGGTGGCCATGATGATCTTTGGCACCTTCATCACTTCCGCTGTAATGGGAGTTCCTGTCTTACGTGATTTCGAGCACAAGACGGACTCCATGATATTCACCACTCCTACTAACAAATTTCAATACCTCACCGGTAAGTTTATTGGGTCTTTTATCACAACACTCATTATTACTGCTGGTTTAGTGATTGGTATGATTGTAGGGCAAACAGGTGAATGGTCCTGGATGGACAATGCAGACCGATTAATGCCGTTTGACATCATGGCATATATCAATCCTTACCTGGTATTTGTATTACCCAACCTGTTCTTTTTCAGTGCAATATTCTTTCTTGGCGGCGCTTTGGGTAAAAGAATGGTGGTGGTATATGCGCAAGGTATCATCTTATTTATGGGTTACCTGGTGGCTCAAACTTTTATTGCTCAACTAGACAATCAGGGAACAGCAGCCATTCTTGATCCTTTTGGATTTGGAGCGCTACAAGTGACTACCCAATACTGGACTGTTGCTGAACAAAATAGCCTCTATATGCCATTCTCTGGCTACATATTAACTAACCGATTGATTTGGTTGGCAATAGGTGTAGCCTGTTTGATCTTTTTGTATATCCGATTTGATTTTAACCTTGCTGGCAATGCTTCTTCCAAAACGAAGAAAAAAGCCAAAAAAATGGCCAGAGAAGATAAAGAAGAAATTCTTTCACCTGTTGTCAATCAACTATTTGGATTATCTGCACAGATCACTCAACTCAAGAGTCTTTCTATTTTTTACTTCAAATGGATCATCAAGCAACTTCCATTTATTTTCATTGCGCTTGCAGGTGTAGCTTTTGTTTTCATCATTGCATTTGTAGGAGCTGAAGGAAGCTATGGTATTGAGCTGTATATGACCTCTTCCAGAGTCACACAGTTCATCGGGATTTTCAACTTATTCTTTATCATCATCATTGTTTTTTACACAGGTGAAGTGGTTTGGAAAGAGCGAGATGTTAAAATGAATCTCATCTATGATGCTTTACCATATCCAAACTACATCAGCATGGCTAGTAAGTTCTTGGGGATGGTACTGATGAGCATCTCCTTAATGCTTCTGCTGATGTTTTGTGGAATTCTGATCCAATTAATCAGCGGATATCCGGAAATTGATTGGTCTCTCTACTTTACTGAGTTATTTATAGACACGCTCGGAACTATGATTCTGTACTTGATGCTTGGCTTATTTATCCAGGCTGTAGTGAATCATAAATTCATTGGATTTGGGCTAATGTTCATTTTCTATATCTCCATGATCGTAATGAGCGAACTTGGAATTGAACACACCATGTTTTATTTCGGAAGAACCGGTTTAGGAGGATATTCTGAAATGAACAATTTTGGTCATTACTTCCAGCCATTCTCCTGGCTCAACGTGTATTGGTTTGGTTTTGCTGTGATTCTTTATTCGGTAGCCATTCTATTCACAGTACGTGGCATTGATTCCAATTTCTTCATTCGTATGAAGCTTGGAAAACAACGAGTGAATGGTCAAGTCATCATGGTGATTGTCTTCGCATTGATCGTCTTTGTTGGTAGTGGAGGATATATTTATTACAACACCAATGTGCTGAATGAATACCAAAACTCTGATGATGGAAAAGCTGACAGAGCTAAGTATGAGCGCACATTGAAGCAGTATGAAACGCTTGTTCAGCCTAAAATCATAGGAACAAAATTGGATGTAGATATTTTCCCTAAGGATCGGGATTTCAAAGCATCAGGGTATTTCTTATTGAAAAACAAGAGTAATGATACCATTCCGGCTGTTCACATCCAGAATGCTGTAGATGATCAGGTTAGCACAATTTTATCCTTCGATAAAGGAGTGACCGAAGACACAACTAATAACGAATTTGGCTATGTGATTTACACATTGGATGAACCGATGTACCCAGGAGACACCATCAAAATGAATATTGATGTGACTTTCACTACGGTCGGCTTTAAAGAAGGTGGGTCTAATACCGATGTTATTTACAACGGAACATTTTTCAACAACTCAACCTACTTCCCTTCTATTGGTTACAATGGAAATTTTGAGTTGAGCAGTGATGATGACCGTAAAGAACAGAAACTAGAACCAAAGGAGCGAATGATGGAAACGGATGATCCAAGAGGGATTGCTCAGAGTCTTTTTGGAGATGATGCAGACAAAATCACTTTTGAAATTGTCCTATCCACAGATAGCAGTCAAATTGCCATCGCTCCGGGATACCTTCAGAAAAAATGGAATGAGGGAGATCGTGTGTATTACCATTACAAAATGGATACACCAATGGTCAATTTCTATTCGATGATTTCTGCCGATTACACAGTCATCAAAGACACCTGGCAGCCTCCTGTAGATTCACTTCCTGAGGTTGCACTGGAAATTTATTATAACAAAGGTCATGAATACAATACGGACAAAATGATGCACGGTATGAAGGAGGCGTTGACTTACTATACCAATAACTTCAGCCCGTATCAGTTTAGACAATTGCGAATCATGGAGTTCCCACGATACAGAAGTTTTGCCCAGTCCTTTGCCAATACGGTTCCATTCTCGGAAGGAATTGGATTCATTCAAAATATAAAAACGGATGATGTAGACCTACCATTCTATGT
>CAXEKM010000748.1:0-2641 GCA_963996645.1 uncultured Marinoscillum sp. | reverse complement strand
TCTCCTCACTCTCCCGATCCAATTGATGAAGACCTCCTCGTGTTCCTACCCACAAGTTCCCGTCCTGATCTTCACTGATCGCCTGAACGAAGTTATCATTCAAAGCATTGGCATTGTCTGGTTCGCTGAAGTACCGTTTGAATTGAAAATGACCATTTTCTCTGGAAATTAATCGATTCAATCCTCTGGAAGTACCTACCCAAATCTCTCCCTGACTATCCTGAAAAACCTCCACTACGTAATTCTTGCTTAGACTATTTGGATCATCCGGATCATTGGATACTCGTTGAAACTGGCCGTCTTTGTAGATATTCAATCCGGCACCAGTACCTATCCAGATTTCACCATTCTCCAATTGGCTCAAAGCCCAGATGCTATTATTCGCTAATGAATTGGGATTGCTCTTGTCATTGAAATAACGATGAAACCGATCTTCGCTGTAGCAATAGCGATTCAGCCCATTGTAGGTACCAATCCACAGATCTCCTTTGTCATCGACAAGGACTTCAAGGATGTCATTGTTGGAAATAGAGGTAGAATCATTGGGGTCATTGCGAAAAACCGTGAAGTTCTTCCCATCATAAGTATTCAATCCATCACGGGTACCGAACCATAGCAGCCCTTTGTCATCCTGTGCGATAGAAATAACGGACCCTTGAGACAATCCATCTCCTGTGGCCAGATGCCTGAACTGTAAGGCCTGCTGGGCAGCAAGCTGGTCAAGAATTAGTATTAATAACAACATACACCACAGCCTGTGTAAGACACGGGTAGTTATTCTCTTCTTCATCATTTATAGGGTTGGGAGTCTAATATTACACAATCATCACATCAACATGAAGTTACCTCTTGATTCTCTTATTTAGCTGATAATGGTATAAGGAGGGAATCTCCTTGATTTCATCATTTGTCATTTCCTGATAAGGATTTGGGCCGTATTCAATGGTAATCGGCAAATTGCCGTGTATACCAATCAGTCTTGCGTTCGGACCATCCTTCATACCATCCAGAGTAGCTGGCTCAGCAGACTCAAAACCATTTTGAAAATCAACATGGATGTTCCACATGGTGGTATATGAGCCATGAGATGGTTTCCAGTAGCCTGCTCCTCCACCTTCAAACAGGCCATAACTGCGATCCTCATCCAAAATAATCTTCACAGTAATGTTGTCGAACAAGTTCTGATGATTGGCACCTGCATGCTGATCAAGAAGTGGTTGCTGATCCACCTGACAGTTGGTATACACACTCTTGGTGGAGAACGTATTGAAACTTAAGGGATGACGCACCTTATTTTTCACATGCAGATTTTCCACCAGCACATTGTGCACACCACTCATAGAGACTGAATAATGAGCAATCTTTTCACCAGAAGTCTCGATATCCTGAATGGTTACATTGGCAGTTTCTTCAGTCAAAATACCACTATCTGCATTATCAATCTTCACATCACGTACCCAACCATTGAACAATCGAGTTAAGTAGATGCCATTGTAGCCCTCTTCCACATGATGGGCAATGTTTGGAGCCATCGGGAAGGTGATTCGTAAATGCTCAATCCCCACTTCTTCCAGATGTTTCCATTCCACCATTTTAGGCGTCCATTCAGACCGAATATCCATCAGCAATGGGTCTTTGATAGTAATTTTGTTTCCTGAGATTTTGGTAATGGTCGTTTGCTGTTGGATCAGCGAATGTTCTGGATAGTTCCAATGATGTGATCCAATCTTAAACTGCTTCTCTCCATACATGGCTTCTATCAAAGACCCATTTTCACCTTCCTTGTTGTACCATTCAATCTGGACTACATCACCTATTTTGAGCTGATCAATAGATGCCGCAGTGATCATCCTCTCTCCTCTTTTTCCTTGACTTAGCGTTGCTAAAACAACTGGAGGTTCATCGTATTGATCCAGATAAGCTTTGGTCCGCACTCCAGGCTGTCTAGTCCAAATCACTCCTCCTGACCAGGCATATTGAGAAAATGGCAAGTCGATGTTGTTCTCCTTCTCTCGCTGACGTTTATCTAGTGCTATCAAATACTCCCTCAACTCCGCCAAGGCTGGAGGATCATCAAAATAGCTCATTGGTCGCGGCACATAGATTTCCGTACCACCTGTGCCACTTCCCGCTCCTCTAAGAATTAAATTGCTACGCTCGATGTAGAGAATTTCACTTAAAATGATCCGTCCAGCAGGTAATTGGATCACAACAGGCCCATGATTTTCATGAGCTTCCTTCAATAGTTCCAACAATGCCCTGCTATCATCCAACCCGTCATCACTCACAACACCAAAGTCAGTTGCTTGCAGCACTTCACCAGTTGGGTTAGGAATTGTGTGTTCTCCATTATGGTAACCTGCATAGGAGAAATCTGGTAAATAGACTGATTGATCACTCAATACTTGAGGAATCTGAGCTTCCACTATCAGACACATTACGACAAAAAACACTGTCAATACTCTACTCATTGCTTCACAAATCTTATCACCTCACCATTAATTGTCTTCAGGAAATAAATTCCAGAATGAAAAGCTTCCATGGATATCTCACTTTTGTTGGAAGTCAATAGTTTCTGTCCACATAGATCATGAATCGAATAGCCAGCACCATTGAGACCTTTAATTTTTAAAATGGATGA
>CAXEKM010000747.1:0-2930 GCA_963996645.1 uncultured Marinoscillum sp. | reverse complement strand
TGTATTGATGAATACCTTGATCATAAATGAAGTCTGCTTTTAACACATTGGTCAAAATGTCAAAGGATAATTCAGATGCCGTTCGGGCATCATCGTTAGTCACATCATAACCATAAGCCGAAAACCCTGCTACAAAATCACCTGAAAATGCTGGAGTAAATTGCTTATTGTACTGACCTGAGACCTGGTAATTATGCCATTGATACGTAGTATCACCTATCAATCGAAAACCGTCATTGCTGGCATAGGTTGTTACTGATAATTTGGAGTCATCAGACAATCGCTGACTCACCTTCAGATTGGCATCAAAAAACTGAACTTTACTTTTTCTTAGATCTGCATATTCCGTTCGTATAGAATGAACCAACCAATCTGAATACGTAGACCTAAAGGATGCATTAATAGCGGTCTTTCCTCGATTTAGAGGTCCATTGACATTGAAATTACTGGTGATCAGCCCAATACCGCCTTTAAAATGCCACTGATCAAAATCACCATCTCTACTTCTAATATCCAAAACAGATGACACTCTACCTCCATATCTTGATGGAATCCCTCCTTTGTAAAAATCCACGTCTCTAATTCCATCAGCATTAAAGGCAGAGAAGAATCCAAATACATGTGAACTGTTGAATACCGGAATCCCGTCGTAAAGAATCAGGTTTTGATCCACACTTCCTCCTCTTACATTAAACCCAGATGCCGCCTCTCCTACAGTGGTTACTCCAGAAAGCTTTTGAATGGATTTCACTAAGTCTGGCTCTCCTAAAAAACTAGGGGCTTTCTTGATGTTAGAAACCGAAACAGTAGCCTGACCAATTCTGACTTTGGAAAGCTCCTGGGTACTCTTATCTGAAATCACCACTTCATTGAGCATAATGGATTCCTTCTCCATAGAAACCGTCACATTGGCATTGTCATAAATATCCAAATTGACAATTGTATTTTCATACTCAACAAAGCTGAAAGTCAACACATTAGGACCAGAAACCAGATCTAGGTTAAATTCACCGTTTTCATTGGAACTGTATCCTTTTGACTCTACTCCAACCTGAATGGTTGCAAAAGGAATAGGATCTCCCGACTTTAAATCAACAACTTTCCCGGTTAATTTAATCGTACGGGCTTTCCGTGTTTGTTCACTACCAAACTGATAACTATCTACACGTTCATTGCTTTGAACGGCCTGTTCTACAAGTTGCTTACGAAGAATTGCTTGTTTTGGATCTTTAACAATAACCAAAGTCTGGTCATCCATTAAGAAATAGCTGTATTCAGACCCTTGAAAAGAATCAGATAATAGATCATCCAGTATCACTCCGTCCCTTACCTGTACACTAAAAGCGTCAGTCCATTCGGGGAGAAAAAAAACACGTCCATCATTTTGAGCCTGCACCTGTGTTAATACCTCCGTTAAGGAAGTAGAATCATTAGGGCTAAGTTCGACATCTAAAATAGATTGTCCTTTAAGATACTGCCATGATAGAAATACCAGGGGTAGTAAAAACCATCGAGACATGCATCTAATCTAATGCATTTAAAAAAGAAATCCTTACCGTCAGTGTAAATTAACGGTTTAGTTTCTCCTTAGATGGCTTGTTGCGTCAAGAATTGCTTTTTCTATTTCCAACGCGTCGAATGGCTTGGTGAAGTACTTTTCAATCAATTTATCCTCAATAGCCTCCTCTATCTCCTGGTTATGACCATAACCTGTTAGTATGTAATAGAAGATGTTTTCGTACTTGGCTTTGGCTTGTTTGATAAACTCTACACCATTCATATCTGGCATTCGCATGTCGCTGATCACCACAATGATATCCTCATGATGAAGATCCAACTCGTGCAGGGCATCCGCTGGAGACAATGTGGTAATAACTTCAAACTTGCGATTAAAGTTAGCCTTGAATACAAAAAGGTTATCCTTCTCGTCATCAAGATAAAGTACTGTTATATCTGGGTGCTGGATCATTCTACCTTTAAATCTACAAATTTGGTAATTCAATCCTAATTTTTGTTCCTTTTTTTACAATTGATGACACTTCTATTTTGCCGCCATGCTCTTCAATAATAGAATAGGTTATAAATAAACCAAGCCCGGTGCCCTCTCCTGGGGGTTTTGTTGTGAAAAATGGATCACCAATCTTCAACAGATTCTCCTCACTGATACCAGAACCATTATCTTCAATAATCAATTCCACTAATGTGCCTAGCAACTTTATAGAAATATTGATCTCACCTGCACCCTCTATAGCTTGTTCGGCATTCGCCAGAAGATTCAGCATAGCTTGATGAAGTTTTCCTTCATTTCCCAACACCACTGCTTCTACATCCACTTCTTTTACAATCGCTATACGATCAGCCAGTTTGTTCTTAAGAATGAGTAAGCAATTGTCAATAATTGAAGAAATGTTGCATCTCTCTGACATGCTTTTGGCATCTCTACTGAAATGGCTCAGACTTTTGATGATTTTGGTTACTCGATCCACTCCTCCATTGATCAAATCAAAATAGGGTGTCATTTCCTCCTCATCAAAACCATTCAGTTCTTCAATCCTATTGAACAACGCAAGTGTACCATTCTTCACAAAATTGAGAGGATTGTTGATCTCATGAGCTATTCCTGCCGATAACACTCCAAGAGAAGCCATTTTCTCTGCTTGTACCAGCTTGTCCTGGGCAGTTTGCAATTCGATTAAGGCCGCCTCCAACTGTTCATTACCCAACAGTAACTCTTCATTCATCTCTTCCAACTCCACTGTACGCTCTTTCACCAACTTTTCAAGCCCTTCTGCATATTCCTCAAGCTTCATTTGGGAGGTTTTCAGCTCTGTAATATCCTCTACAAAAAGCGATACTCCGGTGATCTCACCTTTGTTATAAATTGGATTCAAGCCACTTAACAAATGGATGGTGCCGTATGGGGTTGGGTA
>CAXEKM010000746.1:0-10097 GCA_963996645.1 uncultured Marinoscillum sp. | reverse complement strand
TGGAATCTAAAATGAAAAAAGCAATTGTTGCTTCCATCGTGTTATTCATTAGTATTTCATCCTGGTCGCAGAAACTGACAAAACCGGAAGATTTTCTGACCAACGATTTTCATAAGGAGCGTCGGGAGTTAGTGAGAGATAAAATGCCAGAGAATTCTGTGGCAGTGTTTTTCGCTAATCCTGTAAGAAACAGGGCAAATGACGTGAACTATGTGTACCATCAAGATCCTAACTTTTATTACTTGACAGGTCATAGAGAGCCTCATGCAGTGTTGCTATTGTTTAAGGATAAGCAGAAAGCAAACGGTTCTTCGTTCAACGAATTGATTTTCGTGAGACAGCATGATGCGCTTCGTGAGCTATATGATGGTGCACGATTAGGAAAAGAAGGTGCAGTGAAAGAATTGGATTTTAAACTAGCATTTGAAGGACCTGATTTTGCCGAGATGAATATCGACTTCTCGAAGTTCGATAAAGTATTGTTCTATGACTTTGAAGGTGATGTGAGAAATACAGCTGAGGAAGCAGATTTATATGACCTGATTGAGACCTTCAAAGAAAAGGTTGGGTATGGTAAAGATGCCATGGCGATAGAAACAGAGCCTAAGTCAAGCAACCTTGATACAGAAACACTTGATAAAATCATGAGTCAACTAAGAGGTATTAAGACTGCAGATGAGATTGATCTGCTAAAAAAGGCGATTGATATCTCTACTCTAGGTCAGAAGGAAGTGATGAAAGCGTTGGAGCCAGGAATGTCTGAAACGGAGATTCAAGGACTACATGAATTCATTTTCAAGAAGTACCAGGCAGAATATGAAGGTTATCCGAGTATTGTAGGTGCAGGACACAATGGGTGTGTGCTTCATTATATTGACAACTATAAGCCGGAAATTGAAGATGGCGAACTGATCCTGATGGATCTTGGAGCGGAATATCACGGATACACAGCAGATGTGACAAGGACTATTCCTGTAAATGGTAAGTTTACTAAAGAGCAAAAGCTTATTTATGACTTGGTTTATGAGGCGCAGGAAGCAGGAAAAGAAGCTTGTAAGCCTGGAGCGTCTTTTAGTTCAGTGTACTTGGCTACGGCCAATGTGGTCAACAATGGGCTAGTAGAGCTTGGTCTCTATAAGAGTACTTCGGATAAAGACATGATCAATCCTGAGACAGGACGTAATAGATATTATCCTCATGGGTGTTGTCATCATATCGGGTTAGACGTTCATGACAAAGGAGAATATGTAGCATTAGAAGAAAACATGGTGATTACCATTGAACCAGGAATTTATATCCCCGCTGGAAGTCCTTGTGATGAAAAATGGTGGAATATTCCAGTAAGAATAGAGGATGATTTTCTGGTAACAAAAGATGGTTGTGAGTTGCTTTCAGACCTTGCTCCAAGGAAAAGTGAGGAGATTGAAGCGTTGATGGCAGAGAAAAGCATCTTTAATGATCTGGTTTTACCATCTTTGAATGAGAAATAAGTTGTTCAATTAAATTTTCTTTCCTAGATTTGCACTCCTTTTAATAATCGGGCAAGAATCATGGCAAAGAAAGGCAATAGAATACAGGTTATACTTGAATGTACTGAGCACAAGAACTCTGGTGTAGCGGGTACTTCAAGATACATCACAACTAAAAATAGAAAAAACACTCCTGAGCGTATTGAGCTTAAGAAGTACAACCCTATTTTGAGAAAATATACAGTTCACAAAGAAATTAAATAACCATGGCTAAGAAAGTAGTTGCAACCCTAAAGCAGCCCGGCGGAGCAAAATTCGCTAAAGTAATCAGAGCCGTTAAGAACGAAAAAGGTGGATACACCTATAAAGAAGAAATGGTTCTTGAGGCAGACGTAAAAGACGTATTGGCTAAGAAAAACTAAGCCAACGTTTCAAGATATTTAAGGCATTAGCCGTAGCGATATTTTCGTTACGGCTTTTCGTTTTATCCATAGTGGTAAATAATAGTTGCTGCATCAGAGGCATTGCTGATAGGATTCATTAGAATTGTGGAAAAATATATTAAATAAATCCAATCAGTTATGATGCGAAAGCTTTACGTACTATCATTTGTATTTGCTCTTCTAATGAGCTCTAAGGTCGTTGCACAAGATTTAGACTTTAAAGTAGGTTTAAATGTGGCCACTGAGAGTGAAAAAACAGGTTTGTTTCTAGGTGCTGAATATGGACTAACACCGGTGATTGATCTTGTTGCAGGCATTTCGTTTTTTACTCCAGAGTCAAATACTTACAATGATCCATTTACTGGCAATAGAATTAAGACACGCGCTGGTTTGTGGATGTTTGATATCAACGGTAATTATAATTTTCCTGTTGGAGATGGATTTACCTTATACCCACTGGCAGGTCTGAATGTCACCACTGTTTCCTGGAAAGTTGATAATGAAAGAGATTCTGATTCTGAGTTAGGTGTTAATATCGGGGGAGGAGCTTCATACGATATTAATGATAAACTTGATGCCTTCTTAGAAGTAAAATACATTCTCGGTGATTTTGATCAGGCATGTCTTGGTCTTGGCGTCTTGTTAAGATTGAACTAACCTGTATCAAACGGCTCATAATCAGTTATCTTCTGCATATTTTATGGGAGGAACTGGCTATGGCTGAGGGAAACATGGTATTTTTGCGGTCGCCTTGTGCGTGCATGACGGCCGCATAAATAATTTTTTATACTATGAAACTAGGTAATATATTCTCTAGAGAGAAAAAGGAATCTCTTGACAAGGGTTTGGAAAAGTCTAAAGAAAGCTTTTTCAATAAACTCGGTAAAGCTGTGGTAGGTAAGTCTACCGTAGACGAAGAGGTTTTGGATGAACTGGAGGAGATTCTTATTACCTCAGATGTAGGCGTAGAAACTACGGTTAAAGTAATTGACCGAATAGAAGAGCGTGTCGCTAAAGACAAATACCTTAACGCTTCAGAGTTAAATAGAATACTTAGAGAGGAGATCGCTGGTCTGCTATCAGAAAACAATACAGAGGACCTTGAGAGCTTTGATCTACCTAAAGTAGATGGTCCATATGTGCTTTTAGTTGTGGGTGTCAACGGAGTTGGGAAAACAACAACTATCGGAAAGCTTGCAGCGCAGCTTAAAGGCTTGGGCAAAAACGTTGTTCTTGGAGCAGCAGATACTTTCAGAGCAGCTGCGGTTGATCAATTAATCATGTGGGGTGAGCGAGTAGGAGTACCGGTTATTCATAAAGGGATGAATACAGACCCTGCTTCAGTGGCATTTGATGCGGCGAAATATGGTGTAGATAACAATGCTGATGTTGTAATCATCGATACTGCAGGTCGTTTACATACCAAAGTAAACCTGATGAACGAACTGTCTAAGATCAAGAAGGTTATTCAGCGATTCATTCCGGAGGCACCACACGAGGTGATGTTGGTATTGGATGGAAGTACAGGTCAAAACGCATTTATTCAAGCTAAAGAATTTACAAAAGCAACAGATGTTACTTCACTAGCCATCACCAAGCTTGATGGTACCGCAAAAGGCGGTGTGGTAATTGGTATCTCAGACCAGTTTAAAATCCCTGTTAAATACATTGGTGTTGGAGAAAGAGTAGAAGACCTCCAGGTGTTTAATAAAATGGAATTTGTGGATTCCTTTTTCAAAAAATAGTAGCCAATTTCTCATCTAGTAGCTATTCCTCAGAGAGTTAAGAATCTTTGGGATTAAAAGCTGCAATATATTTTGACAAAACTTCTAGTTTTGGGTAATGTACCGAATACTATTACTCATGCTTATTGCAATTGGATTTGCTTCTTGCAAAAGCTCCCAGAAAGCTCCTTCTGAAACTGAAATTGATCAGGAAATCATCAGACAAATTGGCTCAGAATATCTTCGAGAAGATCAAGGAAAATTAGCCCTTTGCTTCACAAAACCCGAATACGTGGGATCTGAATGGAAGACTGTTGTCGTAATTGATACAGAATCTCTGAAAACACTTTATGGCCCCGAGCGAATGAATGCTACTGTAAAGTGGTCAGACGAAGCTGTGATTGCTGTGAAAGACATAGCGGGAGTAATCGAGGATAAGAGCTCAAAGGACAATAGTGTTCGCTACGTCAATATTTACCAAAACAAGTAAAAACCTAATTCACAACCACATGAAATTTACCTGGACCAAAGCGGCCCTATTAACAGGATCAATGGCTCTAGCAGCCAGTGCTATTTATTACCTGACACCAGGCGAAAAACCTCAACTAACAGCCTATGAACAATGGGCTCAAGAAAAAATTGAAAAAAAGCGTAATGGAAAAGTCAAGTCTGAAGCACCTGAAATCCATGGCTTAATTCAGAAAGACATCAGAACAAAGCATGGTGACGATGGACCAAAATACGGACCGAATCAAGTCATGGAAGAGTTCTTTAAAGCTAAAAGTGCTTCTCAAAAAAGAGCAAATGCTCGGACTAATGCGGATGATTTAGTCTTTGAAGAAAGAGGCCCTGGAAATGTGGGAGGAAGAACTCGAGCTCTTATTGTTGATCCAGATGATGCAAGCCAACAAACTTTCTTCGCTGGCGCTGCAAGTGGAGGTATTTGGAAAACTACAGATGCAGGTGCAAATTGGACTTACATTTCTGATGACTTACCAAACCTGGGAGTCAACACACTGGCAATGGCTCCAAGTAATACCAATGTAATCTATGCAGGTACTGGTGAGCATTTTACAAGCGATATCGATGGTGCTGGAATGTTTAAGTCAACAGACAAAGGCGCAACATGGGTGCAGATTGCGGATCCTTCGGTATATCCTGATTTCAAAAACGTGTCCCGAATTGTTGTTGATCCAAATGATGAAAATGTGGTTATCGCAACTACAAGAAGCACAGTGTGGGGAAGTTTTAGTGCTGCCATTTACAAAACAACGGATGGTGGTGCTACATGGACCAGATTGCGTTCATCAACTAGTGCGAGATATGATGATATTGCTGTTGATCCTACAGATTTTAATACACTGTATGTAGCAGTTAGAGCTTCAGGTGTTATTAAATCAACGGATGGAGGAGCTACATGGTCAGATGCCAGTTCAGGTTTAGTTCCTTCTGGAAGAGTAGAAATCTGTATTTCACCGGTAAATTCAAATAGACTTTGGGCTTCAGCTGAAGGTTCTCTTGGAGGTAGTAACTCTGATTTATACGTTTCTAATGATGCAGCCCAGAACTGGTTTTTAGTTGTAGATGATGCCGGAACTAATGAAGATTTCTTAGGCGGTCAGGGCTGGTATGACAATATCATTACTGCTCATCCTTTTGACGAAGACATTGTTTACGTAGGAGGTGTTGATACGTGGAAGTTCGAATTAACGGGTGCAGATGCAGGTGAGGTAAAAACGTTGAATCCTTCAGAAAATGGAACAGAAGCATTCATGTCATTTGTAAATTTCGGAGGAGGTTATTTAGGAGGTGGAATGGACCTTGGGGAAGTAGCTGAAGCAGATTTGTTACCTGTCGAAATACGATTCGGTCAGGGCACGCAGTTAGCACATAGATTTACCGTTGGAGGAGAGGGATCTGGTGTACCTGCTGAAGATTACATATATGAAGATTATGTAGAAGTTCCTTTTCAGGTTTGGGATACTGAGAATAATGTGCAGCTAATGGTATCATTCAGAGATCAACAAGAGGATGGTGCATGGAATCTAATTGCAAGTAATACGGAAGGAGCATCAACTGCTCATTCCAGAGAATACTTCTACGTTCATAAGACATCTTATTCCACCACTCCAAGTGCATCGATTGCTACTGTTGGTGGACATGAAGTGAACCAGATGTATTTCTTCTGGCCGGTATTGGCAACTGGAGCTTCATTTGATGCGGCCAATTTGCCACAAAGTAATCTAGCGGTGGACTTTTTAACTACTAACGGAAAAGTGATGGAGTTGACCAGTGTGAGTGATGCCTATGCACAATACGGCGGAGCGAATAATTTTCCTCAGGCTACCAGAACTTCTGGCTTACACCCGGATCAACATAATATTGTTATTTATGATCTGAATGAGAGTGCGAAGACATTCAGAATGCTTGTTGGAAATGACGGTGGTGTCTATCGTACAGTAGCATCTACGGATCCTGGTCCAACAGAAGGAGATTATGAGTTTATAAGCTATGGCTATAATACTACACAGTTTTACAGTGCAGATAAAGCACCGGGATCAAATAGATATGCTGGGGGAATGCAGGATAATGGTACCTGGTATCATGCTGCTGGAGTAGAAGGAGGGCCTGAAGCTGAGTCAACATTTGGTATTGGAGGTGATGGATTTGAGACCATCTGGCATGCAACCAATGAAGATAAGATTATAGGTGGGTCACAATACAATGGCTTTGCGAAAACAACCAATGGCGGTTCAAACTGGTCAAATGCAACTTCAGGTTTGCAAGATGATGGCCCCTTTGTATCCAGGTTGGCCAATCACAAATCGAATCCTGACGTATTGTTCACGGTAGGGGCTAGTGGCATTTACAAATCAGATGATTTTGGTTCTACATGGACAAGTACTACAATGACTAATAGTGGTTTGTGGAGTTTTAACAACAATGCTGATGTGGAAATTTCTTATGCTAATCCAGATGTAATTTGGGCTGGAGGTTCGCATTATTCCGGAGAAAGGTTATTCGTTTCTACAGATGGGGGATCATCATTTGCTCCAACAGAAAATTACGATGAATTTGACATGGGCTCCGTTTCAGGTTTCGGTACACATCCTACCGACGATTCAATTGCTTATATCTTGTTTTCATATGCAGGTTTCCCTAAAGTGCTTAAAACGACTGACCTTGGCCAAAACTGGGAAGACATTTCCGGATTTGATGGTACAGGAAACGGAAGTACTAAAGGCTTCCCGGATGTTGCGGTGAATTGTATTTATGTATTCCCAACGGATGAAAATAAAATCTGGGTGGGATCGGAAATCGGAATTATTGAGTCACTAGATGGTGGTGAGTCTTGGGGGTTACTTGATTCTAATATGCCTCCAGTGAATATTTATGACTTCAAGCAAGTAGAAGATCAGATAGTTATTGCTACTTATGGTAGAGGTATTTGGTCTGTAACTATTGATAACCTTTTACCACCGCCTTCATTAACTACAAGTTTCACTAATATTACAGGAGACTGGATTTTTCAATTAGAGTCAAATGCCGCATTTGACTCTGTTGAAGTCTACATTGATGGTGGATTATTGGGTGTACATTATAATTTGACTAATGGAGCCTCAGCAATATCTTTACCTTCAGGTAATTCGGGAGGTACCAAGGAGATTGATCTGGTTGCTTATAAAAATGGGAACGAATATTTTTCAGATAAGGCGAGTGGGTTCTTCTTAAAATTAGGTGAGACGAAAGACCAATACTTTGCTGATTTTACGGAACCTGCTGATTTTACAACTGTAGGTATGAATGTAGGTGTTGATGCTGCCATTAACGAGGCTTCTCTATATTCTAGTCACCCTTATGAGTCTGGTGGTGAAGTTCTGGCGTATTTCAATTATCCAGTTTCAGTTAGTAAGTTTAGCGGAATTGTGACCTATGATGATATTGCACTTGTAGAACCAGGTGTTGATTATGTAGTATTTGAAGTATCACGAAATGGACGCACTTGGAGTGCTTTGGAGGATAGTTACGATGCCTCTTTACATGAGGATTGGGAAACAGCACTTTCAAGTAATACAGCAGATGCTTCTTTGTTCAAAAATCACAGTATTGATTTAAAAGATTTCTTCACAGATGGTCAGACAATATTGTTGAGATTCAGATTAAATAGTGAAGCAGGAGGCAGTGGTTTTGGCTGGATTGTAGATAATCTGAGTATTCAGGAAAACGTCATTTTGTCTGATGAGCCGGTTAAATCAAACATTGAGATTTATCCGAATCCAATTAGTACTTCAGCTACTTTGATTTTTGATAAGGAGGTACCTTCTACAATTGAAGTGTATAATCTGGACGGAAAGAAAGTAGCAGATATAGTAACTAACAATGAAAAGCGTGTGACCTGGAATAGAGGATCACTTCAAAAAGGAGTTTACATTTTGAAATACTCCACTGGGGATGATATACAATCACAGAAAATCATTTTAAAGTAAATAGTAAAGACCAGCCTTAGGGCTGGTCTTTTTATTGGTACCTAAATCTGTTAGGGGAGAACTTCTGATAATTGTTTAATAGCTAACCAAACTAATTATCATGAAGTACTTATTCTTAATTACCTGTTTGCTTATTACTGGTGTGACCGTGTCTCAAGATTTGAAAAGGGATGCAGATGAGTATTATCAGCAGGAAAATTGGATCGAAGCAGGTAAAGCATATAAGAAGTATTTGAAGAAGAACAATCAAGATTCTTCTGCCTGGTATCGTTTGGCCTACAGTCAATACAAAACAGGTCGTTTTAATGAGGCATTAGAAAACTATGACAATGCTCTTACTACCAACTTTTATGCTGGATTTACTTTATATCAAAAATCGAAGGCTTATGCTGCCTTATCTCAAACAGGCCTTATGTATGAGACGCTTTCTCTAGCGATGCAAAAAGGCTTTAGTAATTTCAAGTTATTGGAGTCTGAAGAAGATTGGGGAGCATTTCAGGATGATAAATCATTTCTAGATATCGTCCAGCGATCAAAAGAAAATGCCTTCCCATGTCTGACAGATTCTATCCGAAGACATTTTGATTTTTGGATTGGTGAATGGGATGTGCTGGTGAATGGACAAAAGGTTGGTGAAAACTCTATAACGATGGCAGAAGGTGGATGTGCTATTCATGAAAGTTATACCAGGGCAGGCAGCTTTTCTGGGCAGAGCATCAACTACTATCAACCACTAGATAAAAAGTGGCACCAACTATGGGTAGCGAGTGGTGGCAATGTCTTGGATTATACAGAAGTGGATAAATCTCCGGGAATGCTACAGTTTGTTGCTGATTACCTAACTCCTGTAGGAAAAATTGTGAAGTCACGATTGACCTTCACTCAGAATGAGGATGGATCTGTTCGTCAATTTTTTGAAAACTCAAACGATGGAGGAACAACCTGGACACCGGGTTTTGATGGCCACTATGTCAAGAAGCAGAATTAATCAGGTTGCTCCAGTTTTGGCGTTTCCTTATCCTTTTTAAAAGGGTTGACTTTTTTACCGGCTTCTGATATGCCATCTGCCACTTTGGATCCGGCATTTTTAATGCCTTCCCAGCCGGATTTGAGCGTATCAACACCAGCTTTGCGGGTTGCTTTAGCTAATCCACTAATGATTCGCCCTGAAGACTCTACGATGATAGTACGCAGTTCCTTAGTGGCTCCGAAGAAAGCTTCTTTTCGAAGTTTAGATTTGGTGGTTATTTGATTACAACAACAATATTTTTTGGCAATATATCCAACACGTAATGTAAGGAATGCATTGGTAGAGCCTTCCAGTAAAGAATCTAAAACGATGTGTGCTGTTGGTCCAATTACAGGAATAGATTTACCCGCTGAGCTTTTTAGGAATGAGCTGATGACCGGTTCTATTTGTTGGGAAATGTCCAGATCTTCTATTTCAGAAGCTAAGAAACTAGCACCAGCTACATTCGCATAGAGATAAGTGATTTCACGCAATGTAGGACGTTGGTAATAGATATGTGCTATTTTCCAAACCATTCGAGATTGTGTCGCTAATATCGTCAGTGCATCCAATTTTCCATTTTGAGAAACAGAGGTAGTTAAGAAAACAGCAGTGGCTGTATCATGAATTACTTTGGATGCGGTTTTGTCTAATATGGCTAGACTTTGCTCGATTTCTTCTTCATTCGATGGTGTCTGGCCACTCAATTTGAGTAGTTTATTGGTTTTTAGTCTTCGAAGTAATCGCTTCCTGTAGCTAACTAATTCTTGTTCATTGGCAGGAAGTTGCAATGGTTTCGGCAACTTGAGGTAAAGCAAAAATGGCCATCCAATTAGGGCAACGCTCAAAGTAATAAGAACTCCTAACAGGATGTTTGCAGCTAATTCGTTGTTGGCCCTAACCATGAGGTAAACCCCAGAAATCTGGTTGACCATGAACAGTACAACCCCCAGAATCACGAGGAT
>CAXEKM010000745.1:0-1585 GCA_963996645.1 uncultured Marinoscillum sp. | reverse complement strand
CCAGCTAGTAAATGAAATCGTGGATGAACCAGATTACGATTCAGCACTAAAAGCATTGTAAAAAATTAAAGGCTTCCGTTCGGAAGCCTTTTTAATTTATTCTATTACAGCATTTTCACAGAGGTATGTTGGGACAATTCCAGAAGTCTCTATCATCATAGAGGCATGCTTAGGAAGTGTATTTCCAGTTAATACTAACATGGTGTCCAAACCGAATTTGTTTCCACCAATGATGTCCGTGGTTAAGGTATCACCAACCATTAAAACCTTGTTTTTGTCTGCTGTACCTCCTTTTGCTATGGAGTGTTCGTGAGCAAAAATGAACATCTGTGCATCAGGCTTTCCAAATCGTATGAATTTCTTTCCAACCACAGATTCAACCATATTGGCAATTCCTCCTACAGCAATATTTACTTCTTTTTTATCCAAAGGATAAGAGAGGTCTGTGTTGGAAACGATCGCTGGAACGTTAGTCAATCGAAGTAGATTGACAGCTTTATTCAAATCTTTGGACCAGTCAAACCCTTCATCATCCAGAAATACCAACGCACTCACTTCATCTGCTTGAGTTGCTAAATCCATATGAGCGATTGAAAGTGTTTCCAGACCGAGCGTTTCGATATAATGTGCCGATCTGAAAGTGCCTAAATAGGCAATCGTGCCAGATTTTACTTTGTTTTTTAAATACTCGCGTGCCAGCATCCCCGATGATACTATTTTATCGATAGTAATGTGATTTAATCCTTTATCCTGATAGGATTGGGCTAAGTCTCTTGGTCCTCGAGAAGCATCGTTGGTTAAAATGTAATAGTTGATGCCCTTTTCATCCAGGTAATTGAACGTCTTTTCAATGCCTGGAATCAAACCTTTGTGGTTTTTTAGGACTCCAAAGGCGTCAAAGAATATGGTTTCGTATTGATCTACTATTGATTTGAATGAAGTAAGATCCATAATTAGATGTCTAGTGCTTTCAAGATTTTATCCGCGTCGAAGGATTTATCGATGTTTGGAAAATAGGTTTCGTAGGCTTCGTATTGAAGTTTGCCAGAGTAAAATTCATGGAAGAAATATCTTCCATCTTTAATGACATAGTTGAGTATAAAGAAGCGATAAGTTTCTTTGAGAATTCTGATCTCCTGCTCAGTAAGTGGATAAACCTTATGATAAGCTTTTAAGAATAGTAAGAAACGCTCTTCCATTAATGGATCGATTAAGTAACTGAACACTGTTCTATCACCTATTTCAGAACATACTCTACTGAAGAAGTAAAAATCCATCATACGAGTACTCATTCTGAACCAGTCATAGTCCCATCTGCTAAAGAACGAGTAATCATTTTTGACCGAGAAGTTTCCGATATTCCAGTCTACAAATACTGGAATGGAGGTCATATTTTGCACACCAATTTTATCACAGTTTTCCATGAAAAGATCACATTGTTGACGTATCACATCTTCATGCCCCCTGTGTTCAAACTTTCCTTGATCTGTTTCTAAAATTTCAAGTAGATGTGTAATGTCATCATTGGTTTGCTTGAAGTTAGGAGGTAAAGTGTTCACGACTTTATGACAAGCCTTATGGAATT
>CAXEKM010000744.1:0-5546 GCA_963996645.1 uncultured Marinoscillum sp. | reverse complement strand
TGAACCTATAGCAGCTGCTTATGCGCATGAGGTTGGTTTGTCATCCGAAAAGCTGGCGCTTATAGTGGATATTGGTGGGGGTACATCGGATTTTACGGTGATTAAGCTGTCTAATAAATACATCACCAAGTCAGACAGAACAGAAGATATTCTGGCTAACACAGGAGTAAGAGTAGGAGGCAATGATTTTGACAAAAACCTTAGTTTATCGGCTTTCATGCCAGAGTTTGGGTACCGATCTACTTATGGTGACAAAGGACTTGAAGTGCCTTTAAAGCCATTCCATGAAATGTCAGAATGGAGTAAGGTCAACCTCTTATACACTCCGAAAATCCTTATGCAAACCAGACAGATGGTCGCTCAATCTCATGATCGGGTTCGTTATCAAAGGATGTTGTCACTTCTGGAAAATGAGACAGGGCATACTTTGCTGGAAACCATTGAGCATTCAAAAATTGAACTAACTAATTCGACCACCGTTACAGCTCCACTCGAGTACATCGAAATAGGGTTGAGTATTGATGTGGAAAGTTCCGTTTTTGAATTGGCTATTCAGAAGAACCTTGAGAAGATTTCTGCCGAGGCATTGAAGTGTGTGGAGTTGGCAGGAATCACTTCTGAAGCAATAGGCTTAGTAGTGTTGACTGGTGGCTCAACTGAAATCCCATTAGTACAGCAGCTATTTAAAAACCTCTTTGCCAACGCTGATATTTCGGAGGAAAACAAACTTTCGAGTGTGACCATCGGTCTGGCTCATGAAGCAGGAAGGAAATTTAATTAGAACTCCAGAAGTTTTAACCTCTGGAGTTCTGAGTGCGATTATTACCTCTCATAGAAGGCTGGTGGCTCAATTCCTAACGACCGTAAATAGACATAAGCTTGTCCACGATGATGAATTTCATTGTCCAGGAAATAGCAAATCTGAGAGTATACCGGGAACTCCCATTGACCAAATAGGCTAATAGGTTGATCCCAACCATTTGCAGGAATCTGCGACCAGTACTTCTTGATTTCTTCAGTGGATTCATCCCAAAGTTTAAGTATCAATTCTTTGCTGTTTTGATGATCAAAGTGCTCTTTGAATTCTGGTGTTTCACCTGTTGCTATTTGTTTCAAGCCTGGTGCAGCAATACCTAAAAGTTCCATCACCATTTCTGCAAACGGTCTCATGCCTCCAATAGAATAACTGAAAAATTGTTCTTCGGGAAATGCTTCTATCGTTCTTCTAGTAAGTCCTCGGTGTCCCAGGTAATTGTTTAGAAGATCTTCTGGTGAAATGAAGGTCTTGGTTTGATTTTCGGCTGTCATTGTAGTTTCCATAATTGAGATTTTGTATGATTTGATACAAAGATTATGGTGGAGAGTGACAGCCTTATGTCACTCTGTTTTTGGCTAACTAAAAATAGTATCGAAATGGCAGGAGTTGCGAAACTGATAAGCTGGATGTCAAGAGTATATTAATATAATTCTAATGGTACTTTAATGTTTTTTTAAAAGAAATGAGGGGAAGAAAATCGTTTAGACTGAAAAGAGCTTCAAAGCAATGAAAAAACTTAAAATATCATATCTGGAGTATAGTAAGCTAATTCTTAAGAAGGTAAGCTTTGACCAGCGTCTATTTAGAAAAGAATACCGAAAAGCACTGGTGCACCTCACTTTAACAGATAGACAAAAATTAAAGATGTGGTGTAGGGAGAGTTTGTAAATAAGATCCAGGGTGAATCCAATATTAAGGACAATTATAGGTGATTTACAGACCTATTGATAATTAATGTATGAATGACCAGGAAATCCAGAATTTCTCCTGAATCGGATGCTTATTTGGTGGCATGAATCCCGGTGAATTAGTTCTCAATAAAACTATTCACTTTTCATGAGCATAATTATCCAACCAATACAGTCATAGTACATGAAACACTTAGTATTTCTATTCGCATTCTCCGCATTGACTATACAGTCATGTTCTCGTTATTCGGCCTACGAGAATGTACCTGATCAAGTAATTGCAGCTTTTGAAACGAAGTTTTCAGAGGTTGAAAATGTGGCTTGGAGCTTGACTTCTAATGGAGATTGGATGGCGAAATTCAGTGTATATCATAATGGTTATTCAGCTTTTTTTAACGAAAAAGGCGAATGGTTAGAAACGGATCATAAGATTATCACTTCAGCAGTGCCACTCAATGTGAAGTTGGCATTACATGACAATTACCAGCAATATGAGATTGAAAGCGTATTTGTTGCAGAGAAACAATCTGGAAAATTTTTTGAAATGGCCATCATGACTCATGGACATGTATTGGACGTAGAAGCAAATTCATTGGGGACCTTAACCAAAGAAGAAGAGCATAAATAAATAATCAAAATGTGTTGTTGATTATGAAGGACAGTGTCACGTTTCAGGCATTGTCCTTTTTCTATTTCAAATAGTCAATATCTCAATTTTTGTTTTTTGATGTCGTTAATCAAGCTTGCGATCTACTTTCTATCTTTGACCAGCGAAATATCCTTTACTTGTAGCCAGTGCCGCATTTCTATTCGTTCATTGGGAGTTAGGTATTTAATGCCTTTTCGATACTCTTTGATCAAAAGATTCCTGTTAAAACTAATTTTTTCCAGAATCATCTTGAGGTAGTCCACCATAGATGTCTTGAATTTCAAGTTCTTATATTGTCTTATATTCATTTACCTATTCCGTTTTATGATGGGTACTTGTTCCCATTGTTGTCTTCTTACATAAAAATGATCTACATGCTTTCGTATTTTGTTTATTCTGGTTGTTAACCGCTTTAAGTAACGATACATAACCACCTCTTGAGCGTACACTCTGCTACCGTATGAATGAGATGAAAATGCTGCGCTGTAATGAACAGCATGTTTTTCTATTTTGCTTTGAAATGAGCACTGATCTTTAAAGAAATCATTAAACGCGGTTGGGTTATGTTTTTGATCCAGCTTATCCATATGTTTTAACAGCTTTTTGATAATCCTTTGAGAATGCTTGTAAGGCGTTTGATTTAGATCAAATTCCAATAAGTCATGGTATAAATGAATTTGGTCTAGCAGGTTGAAAATAGTCTCGCGGTAGCTGTCGTCTTGACAAAATGATTTCAGGTTTTTGTATTCTGAAAGTGCCATTAATTCAAAATGTGCTTTTGAAGAAAGGTCTAAAATCTTCTTTTCAAGGTTTTCGGTTAATGAACTTTCTGAACCCATAGATATGCCAGACTTAGAATGTACAGGAAATGAACTAATGATTAATGTAAAAATAAGTGCAGCAGCAGATGTTGATTTCATCTGAATAAAGTAAGATGCTTTTCTTCTATTAAAGTATCAGAATTTATCGTGATAAAATATAAGGGCAAATACTTATAATTCGATGAATGAATCCCTATAGGTAGCTTGTTTATGAATCCTTCGTTTCTTGAAAAAGTAAGGTGCAATGATCTTATTTCATGAAAAAATGGATCCTTCTTAGGGTAATATGACTCAGAACTATAAGCATAACGTTAAATACGCAAGTTAGATTGATGGATCTAAAATTCATCTCAGAAGACGTTCCGTACAATATTTGATAAAAAAGACTTTAAAGAACTCAGGATGTTTTAGTTAGAATTGATAATTTCATTGTTCCAACTAACCAGCTTGATATGAAAAGTGTAGCGTTCAGATCGATACTTAGATCCATTTTTTGTGCTTTTTTCTTTTGTTTTGTACTGTTTTCTCAATCTCAATCAAAAGAACAATTGGATAGTATTCGACATAATGCGGATACCAGTAGTAGTTATGATAAAAGTGTTAAAAACTATCTCAGGTTGGCTCATTATTACGCGAAGCGTCAAAGAGCCGATAGCATTGATAAATATGCTGATTTGGCAGATAGTTTGTTACAATTCATTCCTCATAGGGACCAATATGACTATAAAATCTATTCAAATAAGCTTTGGGCCAATTGGATTCGAGGAAATTATGTAGAAGCAACAGATTGGGCTATTTTACTAGATCCTGAATTGGAAAAAATCAATACGCAGATTGCTTCAGGAGAATATCCAATTGTTGAGAATATCCCTGATACCATTTATCTCAATGAGCATTGGAATGCGCTTTCAGATCTTTATAGAAAGATTGGTGATTTTGAAAAGTCCTACGTATATGTGATCAAGTCATTGGAATATGCGCAATCAATTTCATATGAATATGGAATTGCAGACTCCTACAATAATCTAGGAATCCTCTATGACCTTCAGGATCAGCCAGAAGAAGCTATTGTTCACTACAACAAAGCCATAGAAATAAATAAGCGATTAGGAAAGAATAGAAGGTGGCAGCTTGGTACAAATTACAACAACCTGGGAATCATTTTCAAAAACAAGGAAACCTTCGATAGTTCGCAATTAATGTATGAGGCAGCATTGTCCATAATGGTAGAAATGAAACAAGACTATGGCCGAGGTGTGGTTTTGGATAACCTGGGTACCATGTTCAATAAAAAAGGAGATTATGATGAGGCAGTAATTTATCATCAACAAGCATTGGAACTGATGCGTGAGTTGGGCTCCAGGGATCAAGAGTCTGAAATTTCAATCAATTTGTCTGATAATTATTTGAATTTGGGAGAACTGGATAAAGCACAGGAACTGGCTGAGGCTGCATTTCAAATAGCAAAGACGGATGAACAATGGGAAAATGTCAGAACTGGTTCTAAAATGCTTTCACAGATATATGAGGCAAAGGGTAATACCGCCAAAGCACTGGAGTTTTATAAGACTTTTCATGATGAATATGAACGATTTCAAAATGAAGAAACTAGCGATGCTGTTGAGAATCTACGTATAAAGTATGAAACACAGCAAAAAATTAATGAGAATGAGTTGTTAAAAACGCAAGTTACCGTCTCAGAATCACGAATAGAAAGGCAGCAGTTGTACATAGTAATTGTAGCCGTTGTGCTTGTGTTTGTATTGGTTATTCTTTTCATCTTATATAAGGTTTACCAGCATAGTAAGCGTCAGCGTAGAGTAATCGAGGAGCAGGCTAATAAATTACAAGAGTTGGACCAATACAAATCTCGCTTTTTCGCCAATATTTCCCACGATTTACGTACTCCATTGACCTTAATTGGCGGACGATTAAATCAATTAAAAGAAGATTCATCAAATATTCTTTCAGTGCAGTCTCAAAGCTATCTGGAAAGTTTAATAGAATATAATAAACATTTGCAGGTATTGGTTGATGACATGAAAGAGCTTATGGTCATTGAGTCAGACAAAATCAACCTCAATTTTGAATGTAAACCTGTTCTGTCTTATGTAAAAAGTACCGTTTATTTATTCCAGTCTTATGCCGATTTAAAGAACATAAATTTACTTTTTGAGCAAACATTTGACGATGATAGGGTCATACATCTTGATAGCAATCAGATCAACAAAGTAATTTATAACCTGCTGAGTAATGCCTTTAAATTTACCGATACCGGAGGAACAGTTTCGGTTTTTTTAGATGCTAATGAAAATGGAATAGAACTTAAAGTTTCAGATACAGGTATTGGA
>CAXEKM010000743.1:0-1754 GCA_963996645.1 uncultured Marinoscillum sp. | reverse complement strand
TGCTGCCGGAGTAAGTAAAGTACGTTATAGAGGAACTAATAATGTAAGAGTAAGCAAAGCTGGAGTGACATCAGTCTCTAGAGATTAAACAAACCACCATAATTTTTGTAACAGTCTTTCGGTTTGTTTTTGAGCCCGACTTTCCCATAAAGTCGGGCTCTTTTGTTTTAAACAAACCTAAGTACAAGTACCTACATTTAATTATTCAAAGAATATGTATAACTATTTATCAGTAACTGATTAAATTAGCTAGACCAGCTTTAAAATACATAAGGGAATGCCACTAGGAAAACTCACCGAATCGCTCGGTAAGAAACGTGCTGCTCATTTACTCAGACGAGCCTGCTTTGGAGCTTCCATTGCTGATATTGATCAATTTTCAAACCTCACACCGCAGGAGGCTTTTGAAAGACTATACACTGATTTACCAGATCCAACACCCCCTATTGATCCTGCAACTGGGCGCGAATGGGTGATTACAGGAACTACAGATGCCAATAGCGAAGGGTTCGAACTAAATCGCTATCTCAATGCCTGGATGGTGGATCAAGCAATTGCAAGCAATGTGGAGGATTCACTTAAAATCAGTTACTCTTTCAGAGAGCGACTGGTGTTTTTTCTACACACTTTATTTACTACTAAGGCTTCTACCGTCAATAACTCTAGAGCTATCTATTTCCAGCAAGCACTTTTTAGAAAGTATGCTTTTGATCTGGAGGATCGATCCAGACCTGATCCAGAAAGCACTACCGAAACACCTTTGCCAGATATTGAAATAGGTGTCAACTTAAAAGAATTAACCAAAAAGATATGTGTAGACAATGCCATGCTGATTTTCTTAGATGGCAGACTGAATGTGAAGGGTAGTCCTAACGAAAATTATGCGAGAGAACTATTAGAACTCTATACAATTGGTCGCGGACTCGAAGGAAACGTTCCTCAAGGTGATTTTGATGGGGACTATTATTATTACACAGAGCAAGATGTTCAAGAGGGTGCCAAAGTTTTATCCGGATTCAATTTTGATGAGAATTTTATCAACATAGATCTTGATACGAACCTCCCTAGAGGCATGATAAGAGGCGGCGGCACTATTGCTGGTAGCCATGACAATAGTGTAAAAACATTTAGCTCCAGATTCGAAAGTGCGTCCATTTCCCCAGATACTGAACTATTACTAAGCGGCCAACCTACAGAAGAAAGTCTGCTTGATGAAATAAGTCAACTGGTAGACCTGATCTACAATCAAAGCCAAACACCAATTCATATATGTCGAAGGATCTATCGATTTTTTGTATATCATGAGATTACTCCTGAATTAGAGGCAGACATCATCCAAGAAATGGCCAATGTGTTCGTGGCTAATGACTACAAACTTTACTATGTGCTGGAAGCACTATTTACAAGTAGTCACTTCTACGACGGAGACGCTGGCTATACCAATGATAATTTTGGTGGATTGATTAAATCCCCATTTGATTTAATTGTTGGATACCATAAAAACTTTGGGTTATCTCTTCCTCCATATGATACCAGTTATGGTTCGTTTTATGATGATTATGCCCTTCCATTATTAGGTCAAATAAATGTTCAAGGAATGGATTTTTACGATCCATATGAAGTAGCTGGATACTCAGCTTATCATCAATACCCAATCTACAATCGTAGCTGGATTACCACGAATTATTTAACGAATAGATATCAGTTCATCCAAGAGAGGACTTCTAATGGCATATCACTTCAGGCTGGAGAGG
>CAXEKM010000742.1:0-6706 GCA_963996645.1 uncultured Marinoscillum sp. | reverse complement strand
TTTCTTCCCCTTTCTCCCAGCGCCCCCGTGGATTTTCGGGGAGAGAACTCAGCTGCAAAATCAACGCCCGCATGCAATTCAAACCTCCCGACGACGACCAACAAGATATGGCACCACTCGCTTCCGCTATGCTGCGCTGCCACTGCCACTGTTACTGCTGGAGTTATTTCCTTGATGGTATTTAGCTTTTCCATGGTAATGGTGGTTTTGAACCGAGCATCTGCTACCTTATCTCCAAGGGTTTTGCCGGGACTGATTTCCAGAAAGTTCCATCAAATTGTTCTGGGGTATTATCTGGGGACCATCATTTTCAGTTTGATCTTATTGATTCGTACAGGCAACTATGAGGATAAGCATGCCTCATTGCCCTCCATAGGAATATTGCTAAGTATGGCTATGTGCGTAGTGTGTCTTAGCTTATTTGTTTATTTCATTCACTCTATATCTAAGAATATTGAAGTAGATCATATACTGGAAAATATCTATATCGATACCAAGAAACAGCTGACCACCGCTAAAAGTGAAGACTCAAATCATGAAAAGCCAGATACTGCTATTTGGGAGATTCATCATGCGCCACTTAGTGGATATCTAAAGCACCTAGCGGTAGACGCTCTGGTTAAATTGTGCGTTCAGAATCAATTACAGATTGCAGTACTTGTACCGATAGGAGAGTTTGTTTCTAAGGACTTTCCTTTATTCAAATTGAGCAAGGAGCTAAAAGGTGAGATGTTGGATGAAGTATACTCTCATTTTGTTTTTTACACAGAAGAGCGGGTCAATGATCATTATGTCTTTGGACTGAAACAGATTTCTGAGATTGCTGTAAAGGCACTTAGTCCAGGTATTAATGATCCAGGAACAGCCCTAAAGGGCATCGATCACCTTTCAGATCTTTTTATTGATTTAGCCAAAAGTGAAAAGGATAAATTAATTGCTGATGATGCGGGAAATCTAAGATTGATACGATGTGAACATTCGTTTGAAGAGCTACTTTTTAGAACGTTCATGCCGATTTTGCATTATGGTCAGCACGATGTTATGGTCGTGAAATCATTGATTGATGGAGTTGAGCGAATTAAATCAGGGAATGATCGACACAAGAAATCACTTAAGAAGTTATTAAAATCCATTCACTCGAAATCAAACGAAGTAAGCTTGACTAAGTGGGAGAAAAAGTATTTGGGATGAGATGAGCTAATTTGAAATGGAGTTATTGAATTCAAAATTCAACTGTCAAATCAAAAATTTCTAATTTCGCACCATTCAAAATAAAAGATCAGCTATGGCATTGTTGAAACTGAAGGGAGTCGTACAAAATTACGCATGGGGAGGAACTGAATACATTCCTAACCTGATAGGTGAAGAAGTAACTGGTGAAAAGTGTGCTGAATACTGGATGGGTGCGCATGATAAAGCACCTGCAACCATCACTTCAACTGGTCAAACCTTCAATGATTACATCACTGCAAATAGCCAGGATCTTTTAGGATCCGCAGTTTTTGACACGTTCGGAAAACTTCCATTTCTATTTAAGGTCCTGGATGTAAATGACATGCTGTCTATCCAGGTACATCCTACAAAAAAGGAAGCTGTAAAAGGATTTGCTCATGAAAATGAGCTGGGAATTCCATTGTCTGCGCCTCATCGAAACTACAAGGATGACAACCACAAGCCTGAAATTATGGTGGCATTGGGTGAGTTCTGGTTGCTGCACGGCTTCAAGCCTGAAGCTGATTTAATAGCCACTTTAAGTGAAACGCCTGAATTGAGTCAGCTCGTGGAGGTGTTTAAAACTTCAGGCTATAAAGGGTTATATCAGCAAGTGATGGAGGAGTCAACAGATGAAACCAATCAAGTTCTTCAACCTCTTATTGATCGAGTATTGCCTCTTTATAAAGAAGGAGCTTTGGATAAATCGAGTCCGGACTATTGGGCAGCTAAAGCGTATCTGACTTTCTGTCCAGAAGGTGATTTGGATAAAGGAATTTACTCGGTGTACTTCTTCAATATCGTGAAAGTCAATGCCGGAGAAGCCGTTTTTCAAGATGCTGGAGTTCCTCATGCTTACATGGAGGGACAAAACATGGAGTTGATGGCTAACTCGGACAATGTGCTTAGAGGAGGCCTTACTCCAAAGCACGTAGATGTGCCTGAACTCTTAAAGCATGTTGCTTTCGAAGAAACTATTCCAAACATCCTGACTGGTGATGAGCAGGCTGATGGATTGGAGAGAATTTACAAGAGTCCAGCTCCAGATTTTGAATTGAGTAAGGTGTCATTAAAGCCAACTTCCACTTATGAATCTACAGCTAGTACAGTAGAAGTTATCATCGTTTTAGAAGGTAATGTGAAGGCAACTTCAGGAGAAGAATCATTAGACCTAACCAAAGGAGAGGTATTTTCTGTTAGTGCTGGAGATTTTTATCAATTGAATTCATCAGAGAAGACAATTCTTTACAAGGCGAAGTGCCCAGTGGTATAACTTAAAGACAAGCGTTATACTGTTTATCAAGGATTTCTAGTAAGTAAATAATCTGAAGCAAATCCTGATGATATACTTCGTTATGCAGAGGTGTATGTGCCATTTTCTGCTTCATAAAGAGCTGGAATTGTGAATGCATGGCTTTCCACTCGGCCAATGATGACCGTTATTTAATACCTTCTGAGAAATGCCCAGATGGCATAGTTATCTATCTGAATAAAGAAGATTTTACCGTTTTGCTCGATTTAAAATAGCTTTTTAAATCTGATTGTTTTTCAATAACTTAAGGGGATCAATGAAAAACTCGCAGATAACCATCTAATTTATTTTCATTTTGATAAAGGTCAGGTCAATATTCTTAATTATCCTCTGCCTTGCTGCTTTCATGAGTTTTTCCCCTGTTTGGTCGCAAAGCGCAGATATTGTAAAAATTCTCACCAACGAAGAAGAGGGCTCCAAACGCTGGAATAATCTACTTCAAATAGCAGATTATTTGAAGGGTGAAACGGGAGTCAATTTTGAAATCAAATCCGCACCATCAGTAAAGGATTTGATACAGGAGATTCAAACGAATCAATACGATCTGGTTTATACTTCGCTTTATTTCTATTCACTTGCCAGAAATAGTGATTTGAATCTTTCACCATTCATTGGATTTACTGATTCGAAGGGTGACTGGTTACACTATTTTAGCTGTATTGTGGCTTCAAAAACTAGTGGTATCACCAACCTGGATGATCTGAAAAGTAGAGGGCCTAATCTGAATTTTAAGTTTGCTTCTTCTAATTCATCTTCCGGACATATGATTCCTAGATTGGAGTTGGCTGTAGAGGGAATTGCTTTGCCAGAGATGTACTTTAAAAGTGTAGGGTTTTCTACAGGACATACGGATGTGAAGAAAGAAGTAATTGATGGAAAAATAGATGCTGCAGGGTGCTCTTGTCCAGAAGGAGATGAAATAGGGGTAATCAATAGTATCTGGACCTCACCACCATTAGTTGTCTCATTTTTCTCAAGTACTGATCATCTAAAAAAGGGTGTAAAGAATAAGCTGGAAAAGGCTTTTTTGAAGTTTACAGAGTATAAGAAAACTGATTTTTACAGACAAATAATCGAAAGCTATGGGTTTGAAGACTTTACTGGATTTTCCAGTATCGATGAGAAACCAATGCAAAGCATACTGAGCTCTATAAAGGAAATTCGTGACCTTGCTTTCTTTATCAGTTACTATCAGGACCGGATTAGAGATCAACAGGCCGCCATTGCCAAAGGTGAAGCAATCCTTACTGAGCAAAGGAAGGAGTTGCAGAATCAATCTACCTTCATTGAAAATCAATCCATTATGCTTTATGTGGCTATTGGTGGACTAGTGATCATGTTTCTTGGTGGGATTTTCGTTTACAAGAATTATCGAAATCGCAAGAAATTATCCGAAGAACTAAGAGATCGAGCCAAAGCCAGTGAAGCACAACGTCTTGAACTGGAAAGCCAAAAGGAGCTGCTGTTAGAGCAAAAAGCACAGATCGAACAGATTATGGGAGAGACTGCATCCATTGTTTCTAGAGCAGTAAATGAAGGTCATTTTGATTCTCGAATGGAGGAGGAAAAGAAGGTAGGAGAGTGGAAGCAATTTGCTAAAACAATCAATGAATTTTTGAATTCAGTGACTACCCCTTATCAGGAAGTAGGAGTCATTTTCAATAAAATGGCAGAAGGAGATCTTACACCTCGCTACACTGACGAGGCAAAAGGAGATATCCAGCAATTAGCCATGAGCATCAATGAATCTCTGGATAGTCTTGGCAAACTTCTCCATGCCATAGATGATCGGCTTGGGTTTATCCAAAACTCATCCAAAGAAATGCATGCAAACAGTGAACAGTCTAAAGTGAGTATGCAAGAGATCTCTACTTCCATTGCAGGGATTAGTAGAGGGGCGCAGGATCAGCTTCATCAGGTAGGGGCAGCTTCAGGCTCGATAGAGTCATTGAACAACCTATCAAGTCAAATAAAAGACTTGTCTGTATTGGTGAATGATCTGGCGGCTTCGGGTGATCATCAAAGTGAAGAAGGTACTTCGCTCAACAAGTCACTGGCAGGTAAGATGGATCGGATCAGTGAACTGTCGAAAGAAACAATGGATTCTGCTCAGGTCTTGGATACGTCTATGAATGATATCCGAAGAATATTGACCATTATGGAAGAGATTGTGAGTCAAACCAATCTACTTTCTTTGAATGCAGGGATTGAAGCTGCAAGTGCAGGAGAAGCAGGAAAGGGATTTTCTATTGTAGCAGAGGAGATTAGAAAGTTGGCCATAAGATCTAAGGAGTCTGTTGTAGAGATTGATGGTATTATCAATGGGATTCAGGATAGTTCGAACAAGACACTGAATCAAATGAAGGAAATGCTGACGACTGTGAATGAAGGTGTAGAGGCAACAGATAAAGTAGGAGTAGGGTTTGAGTCTACAAGAGATCTATTTAGAAAAACACTGGAGCAATCTCAGATTATCAAAGAAGCTTCAGAACAGCAATTTGATATCGTGAAGCAGGTGGTTGATCAGATCGGATATGTGATGACTGTCTCAGAAGATACCGCTGCGGCTACTGAAGAAGTTGCTAGTTCGAGTACGCAGCTTGTGTCGGCTTTGGAGGAGTACTACAACAAGACCAAGCAGTTTGAGGAAATCGCCAGCTATATCGCTTCTGATTTGATGCAATTCAAATTGCCAGAGAAATAGTTTGCAATTAAAGGTTGCTGGTGAAAGCCTCATATAATGATGTTGTATTAGGCTTTTTCAAGTTTGAAAATGGTGATTTCAGGCCTAACATTAAATCGTACCTGCCATAAATGACCTACTGCTCTATTGATGTAAAGTGTTCTGCCATCTTTTAGGTCTATTTCTCCTTGTGAATAGTCTTTATTAACAACTGGCAGTAAAGGTGCGTCTAGAAAAGGTGGTTTACATTGTCCTCCATGGGTGTGTCCAGATAAAATCCAACCTTTATAGCCATTCCAGACATTTAAGTCACAAACATCTGGATTATGACACAATACAAGATTTGCTTTGGCCTCATTATAACTTTTCATTACCCGATCCGGTGCAAAGTTTAGAGCCCAATAATCATCAAACCCGATGATGTTCAGGCCTTCACTATTGGCTTGGTCATTTTTGAGCATTCGGACACCAGCATTTTCTAATTGGTGAGAGATTTGATCTGCGACATGTTGTTCGGCCCAGTTCTTACCGTAATCGTGATTTCCCAGTATCCCAAAGGTCCCAATTCTACCTTTAACTACATATTTAAGTACTTCATCAAGTTGTTTGAATTGTCGTTCGTTTTCGTAACTGACGTAATCGCCTGTATAAACAACAAAGTCAGGATTATATGCTTGTGCTTTTTTAAAAGAATCAATGATGTAACTATAGTCAAACCGGTTTCCAATGTGAACATCGCTGATTTGCATTAGAGTTTTTCCAACCAGATGATCAGGCAGATTGGCAATAGGCATTTTACGTTTGACAAACTCCAACCAAAACGGTTCAACCTGCCAGGTATATAGTCCGGTCAAGGCTCCTATTCCCACTGTTCCAAATATGGTTCGTTTGATGAATTTTCTTCTGATCATTTTAACAGGTTATAAGAACGATTCAATATTCAGCGATCATTTTAGAAACGCGTAAATTCCCATCTACATATAGTTAGGCTTGAGAATTATGTTGTTTACTTCTGTTTTATTTCACCTTTGATTTTATTTCCTCAAGGATTGATCTATTCGCATTTAGATACAGTTCTACTTGATCATATGCTAGTTTATATCATTGGCTTTTGTAGCTAGTTTATGGAAGCTATGCATTACTTCTTGCTCACAAGAGAAGCGAATCAGCTTGTCGAATATGATAACCTTGCCTTCCAGGTCTCTGATTTCAGTTTCCAGGCTAGAAATGACTTTCTGATAGCTTGAAGTTTCTTTTTGAAATTCATTCAGTTTTGATTGAGCTTCATGATGGTTCGATAACTTTTCCCAGCTTAAGAATATCAGCGCATCTTTAATTCCTTGTTCAGCTTTAAGAACGAGTTCTCGATAGTATTTGCTTTTACGTTCGAGCTTTAACCATCTTTCCTTTTCCTGTAGGTTGGTCTCAAAGGTTTTATTCAGAGGCAATACCAATTCGGTCAATTTAGCTTCGAGTGATTTTTTGATTTTCTTCAATTT
>CAXEKM010000741.1:0-4634 GCA_963996645.1 uncultured Marinoscillum sp. | reverse complement strand
GGCGGACTCGGTGGTCTTATCAGCAGTATTTTATTATCCAGAGGTGGATTGCACACCCTTTTAATTGAGAAGAATTCTTATCCTTTCCATAGAGTCTGTGGTGAATACATTTCTAATGAAGTAATTCCTTTTCTGGAAAAACATGACCTTTTCCCTCATGAACTGAACCCGTCTTCAATCAATAAACTAAAACTTAGTTCAACAGGTGGAAGCTATTTTCTAAGAGCCCTAGACTTGGGAGGGTTCGGGGTAAGCCGATTTGCTTATGACCCATGGTTGGCAAACAAAGCCAAAGAATCTGGAGTAGAAATTATTCAAAATACCGAAGTTCAGTCCATCACTAAAAAAGAAAATTGGGAAGTAATCTCAAGAGATGGCTCCGCTTATTATAGTCAGCTAGTAATAGGTGCTTATGGCAAGCGCACCAAACTTGATCAAAAACTAAAGAGACCCTTTCTTGCTAAAAAATCACCTTATGTTGGAGTAAAATATCATGTAAAAGGCAATTTCGACCCATCAAGTATTGCGTTGCACAATTTTAGAGGCGGATACTGCGGTTTTAGCAAAGTAGAAGATGATACATTCAATTTGTGCTATCTAACACATCGTGATCCAGTCAAGCGACATGGAAGCATCCAAAACTTCGAAAAGAATGTGGTCATGAAAAATCTGCATTTAAGGAACATCTGGGAAAATGCTGACTTTGTATTTGATGCTCCTTATGTGATCAATGAGATTTCCTTCAAGGCTAAAGAGCCCATATTTGATGGCGTATTTATGATTGGAGACTCAGCAGGAATGATTACACCTTTGGCAGGAAATGGGATGGCAATGGCAATAAGATCAGCAGCGATGATTTCTGAAATCATCCTAAGAAACCACAATAAAAGAAGACTCAATATTCCAGAAATTGAGCAATCCTACTCTGCCCAATGGAATCATCAATTCAAAGCTCATTTGAAAAGAGGTCAAATGATCCAAAAGATATTTTTTAGCAATCCATTTTCATCAAATGTCGCGGTTCTTACTGGCAGATTATTTGGCAATATCACCGATACCATTATTCGCCAAACACATGGTGACCCTTTTAGCTAAGTATCAGAAATAGAAAAAAAGCATTGAGGCAAGCTGATGAGATTAAATTCAATTTCATCGTATGCTCAAAATCAGCCAACTGAACACTCTTCCGAACTTTAAGATACCACAACCCAAAGTAAACAAGCACAGGGCTGAGGGCAACCATGAAAATCACCGCTGTAATAAAAGAGAAATAAACATTAAAAAACAGAACATATAGAGCCACTGACACGGTAAAACATATTGCCGTAAAATGGAAAGTCCCCAATATTCCCAGAATCAAGCTTAATGTGATATCACCACGTTTTCCATCTTCGTCATGTTGATACACTTGTGTCATCGGATATGAGCCGAACAATAGCAGTGTACTGAGAAGTGCACCCCACTGTATTTTGGTTGAAAATAAAATCTCCTCATGACTCATCCCAACAGTCACCATCAAAAAAGTAAAATACCCTTGAAAAACACCAGCAGTTAACCACCCAATTATGGGACGCTTCTTTAAGCGAATGGCAGGGTGACTATAAGCTTTACTCACCATACCGTAAACAAATAACATAGCCGCAAATTTCCAGGAGATGGTCCACCCAAAGGCTATACCCATAAGGTCTAGCAACCAGGAGACTGAGAATAATTCTCTTGTAACCTTTGGAGGAGTTTTAACTCCCCCAATACTTCCTTCGTCTTTATCAAAATAGCTATTGTAACCGTTACTTGCAGGATATAAGAAAAAATGCAATATCCCGAAGACAACCACAAACCTTGACCATGCAAAATCTGGCAAACAAGCTATTGTAAATAAGAATACAGGTAAAAGAAAAAACGAAAATGGAAACCTTAAATGTATTAATGTCGACTTTTTCATGCAGTTGAGTGAACCTCTTGCGAAAAGTTAGTTATTATTAACTAGCTTAATCAAAATATGACATCATTCATTTCTTCTATCGGGACGGCCGTTCCGAAAAACAGGTTGAGTCAACAAACCATCAGAGAGTTCATGATGAAGCATCTTGGATCCTCCGAAGAGATTAGAAGAAATATAGAACTCATCTATCGCGCCAGTGGTATTTGCTACCGACATTCTGTAATAGCTGATTTTGGACGAGAGATTCAAGACTATACCTTTTTCCCATCAACCCTGGAGCTAGAACCCTTTCCTTCTGTGGCTTCACGAATGGCTCTATATCAAAAGGAAGCAATCAATTTAGCCAAAGAAGCGGTACTAGACGCAGTATCTCAAGACACCTTGAAAGATGTTACACATTTAATCACTGTGTCTTGTACAGGCATGTATGCCCCTGGCATTGACATTGAGTTAATCGAGGAACTTGGACTAAGATCCGATACTCAACGAACCGCTATTAATTTCATGGGATGCTATGCCGCGTTTAATGCATTGAAGGTTGCTAACTCAATAGTTTCTTCAGCATCAAATAGTAAAGTCTTAATCGTGGCAGTGGAGCTTTGTAGCATTCATTTGTTGAAAAACTCTTCGGAAGATTCCATCCTATCCAATGCCTTGTTTGGAGATGGCGCTGCTGCTGTTGTAGTGGAAAGTAATCCAAAAGGTAAGGCACTAGAGATTAAAGGTTTTTACGCAGATATTGATACCTCTGGAAAAGACGCGATGGGCTGGTACATTGATGATTTCGGCTTTGATATGAAGCTGACTAGTGAAGTGCCGGAGGTCATTAAAAAGGGGATAGCTAAACTCACTCATAAGCTGCTCAATCAACTAAAATTATCCTCCTCAGAAATTGATCATTTTGTGATCCATCCTGGTGGCAAAAAAATATTGAGAGTCATTGAAGAAGAGTTAGACTTGACTCATGAGCAAAATAAAATGGCTTATGATGTGCTCTATAACTATGGAAACATGAGTTCTCCAACGGTTCTTTTTGTACTTAAAGAACTGATGCATCAACTCAATGAAAAGCAAAACGGTGAAAATATTCTAAGCTTTGCTTTTGGACCGGGGTTAACAATGGAAAGTATGATGCTTAAAGTTGTTCACTCATGAATTTATCATCCAGATCAAGCGAACTTGAGATCATGGATGATCTGGATATTTCCGGTCCGGTGGTTCCACAAACCTTAAAAGAGCTAGACACCATCAATCAATTTCTCGGCGGTAATCAAATTAGTCTTACATCCTATAAAAGAATTTGTAAAAAGCATAAAATTGAATCCCTTGCCGACCTTGGTTGTGGAAGTGCAGATATACTGATTCGCATGAATCAGATTAATTCTAAGGCTACCTATTCGGGATTTGACGCCAATCCACATATTGTAACATATGCCAACAAGCACCTTGCTGATTACAACAATCTGGAAGCTTATTTCGAAAACATCTTTTCAGCTGAGTTTCAATCAAAATCATTTGATGTAATTCATTGCTGTCTTTTTTTACACCACTTCACTCATGAAGAACTGGTAAGCTTATTTAAGCAATTCAAGAACCAGGCAAAAAAGGCCATCATCGTAAATGACCTTCATCGCCACTTTCTTGCTTATCACAGTATTAAATGGATCACGCGCTTCTTTTCCAAATCCTTTATGGTTAGAAATGATGCTGCAGTATCCGTTGCCAGAGGCTTCAAGAAGTCTGAAATCCAGGCAATCTTAAAAGAAGCTGAAATCGAAAACTACAGCCTTTCATGGAAATGGGCTTTTAGATGGCAGCTTATCATTACTTGTGACTAATAATCACTTTATAAGACAGCTTAGATCTATTTTTCCCAGAATAATCCTTGAAATGAAGCAGGTAAATTCCATCTGCAAGATCCGCCACTTCAAAATCAATAGATTCATTTATTGATTGACTTATCTCTTTGGACATTAACACATGTCCTGAAAGGTCCATCAATTGCACTTCAACTGATTCACTATTTAATCGATCGTAGGCGAGTGATAGCAATTCATCAGCAGGATTTGGATATACTTTAAGTCCTTCAAATTGCTTTTTGAAGAAACCAAGTTCTTCGACTTTCACAACTGTCACTGCATCTTCAGTAATTAAGATTTCCAATACAATTCGATCATTATCAGAACCTTCTTCTCCAACTTCGAATTCCACATATGAATCTTCATCCATTGGAATCCCAGGATATTCTACATTGAAGCGATACAAGCCAGCAACCAAATCATTGAATTCGAATCGTCCTTCATCATCTGATTGTACATAAGCAACTAATTGGAATTCGCCATCCTCCTGATCAATCCTTCCTTTCGGTACAAATCGTCTAACAGAACAACCGGCTCTTTTTACTTTCCTTCTGGCATTGATTCTTCCAGTACTCGTTTCTTCTACAAACTCTGATTCGACTGTTCCTAAAATTTCTCCAGGACCCGCAGGGCCAACGCCGGGTTGAGATACCATGGTGATGGTTTCATTAAAGTCTTCTCGAAGTTCAATTGGTGTTGCCTCTGACCACAAATCAGTACTTGAATAATTGGTTGGTAGATATAAATCCAAATCCTCCTCTACTAGCGCCAAATAATCACCCAATACTACATCTTCAAATAAATATCCTTCAGTAGAACCTTCCACAGAGGGC
>CAXEKM010000740.1:0-4134 GCA_963996645.1 uncultured Marinoscillum sp. | reverse complement strand
TGGGTAGAAGCTTCAACGGGTACTTGCACCAGTGAACGGATTGAAATCAAGGTGGTCTTTGGTGACTATTGTTATAGTGGAGGTACAGGATCTAAAAACAATCCTTTTATCATCTCTAATAGTGACGATCTGAAGTTTTTAAGTGAAAATATAGGTCAATGGAACTATCATTATGCATTGGCCAACGATATAGAATATGCTTTTTCAAATTTCAAACCAATCGGGGATAGGATTTATTCTTCATTTACGGGTAGTTTTGATGGGCAAGGGCATACTATTAGTAACCTTACTTTTAGTCCGGAACATGACTACCAGAACCAAGATGTTGCGATGTTCGGGTATGTATTGAACAAAGCACGAATTGTAAACCTTAATTTGAATAACCTACAGTTTAATGGATTTGAAAACGTAGGAGGTCTTGTAGGTCGGGGTTCAGTTATTGTAGAAAACTGTCATGTATCAGGCACTATTTCTGGACATAAAAATGTAGGAGGATTGGTAGGACTTCTTCAGGAAGGTCTCATCATCAGCTCATCGTTTGATGGAAATGTAGAGGGTTCTGATTATTATCCTTATGGTGAAAGCATGTACGAGATTGTAGAGGAATCATCTCAGGTAGGCGGTCTTGCCGGTGAAATCAAGTCAGGTACAGTTATTAAAAATTCACACAATAAAGCCACTGTGTCTGGTACAGAGGATGTTGGGGGGATTGTTGGGAATAATATGGGTTCCATAAGAAATAGCCATAATGCTGGAGCTGTCACCGCTCTAAATAGAGCTGGTGGTATTGCTGCTAAAAATAGTAGTGTAATATTTAGATGTAGCAATTCAGGAGAACTTACCTCTACCAGTAATTCCAGAAATGGTAAAACGGGAGGGATTGTAGGAATGCATTATATTCCGAGTAATGAAGAACCAGGATTGGAAACACCTCTAATTGAAGAGTGTTTTAATATAGGGAATGTAATTGGTCAAGGTGGCCTGGCTGGTGGTCTAATTGGTAGATGGATAAAGGGAGATGTGATCAACTCCTATAATCATGGACAAATAACACGTGGCTCGGGATTAATAGGAGATATTTGGGCTGTAGGTCACGATGGGAAATTAATTAACTCATATAGTGTTGGCAAATCTTCTACAGGAATAACATGGAGTATTTCTGGACGTGGATTTGATTCAGAGAAAATTGAAAACTGTTTTTGGGATACCGAAGCTAGCGGTACTACTAGAAGCCAACACGGAGAAGGTAAGACCACAGAGGAAATGCAAACGCAAAGTACCTTTGAAGAAAACGGATGGCGATTTGCAGAAGATAAAGAAACTAACACTTATCCTGTTTGGGTAATGGATACACAAACTGGCGGATCAGGTTATCCTATCCTGTTGTGGCAGACCTCCCCTACCTACGAGGTATCTGGTCAGATCATTGATGAAAACGGTGATGCATTCACAGATGGAAAAGTTAGCGCCTACATCCGGGATAAGAAAGAAACGAGGCTGTTTGATCTGGATGACGCCGGAGGTTATAACCTACGCTTGTTTGAAGGAAATTATGTGGTAAAAGTCACGCCGAATGATCAGAGTACTGCAGGGTACTATATTACCTATTTGGGGAATACCGTGCGATCAGACAAGGCCCTAACTGTAGCCGTGGATGGAGTGGACATTTCAGTACCTACCATTCAAATGATCGCGAGATCAGAGGCTAATCTTCTAAATGGAGAGGGGAAAGTCCGCGGTAGAGTGATTGATGGTGAAGGTACGGATAATCGACTTACAGTTGGAAGAATACTAGAAGGTACGCCGGTATCTGGAGTATCTGTCTTCTTAATCAGAGTATCAGATGAGCAGATAATGACTGAAGTAGTTTCAGATGAAAATGGAGATTTTGAAATAGCTGGAATTCCAGAAGGTGAGTATTTACTGCAGGTAAATATAGATGGTGTTCCAACTAATCTTGGAAACTCTACCTTGACGTTTGGGGTAAACGCGTCTTCATTGGCAGTCACTGCGGTTGTAAGTGAAGAAGGAGTAACCTTGTCTGTAGAAAATGTACTTGGTGTGGAAGACGAAATCAAACTTTCTGTCTACCCTAACCCTGCAACGCGATTTGTGAATGTACAGGTAGCTGGTGAAGCTTCTGTCCGCATCATAGACTTGAAAGGGACAGTCATTACAGAGCAATCATTCACTAATGAGATCGAGTTGAACGTCGAGAACCTGAAGGAGAGCATCTACCTGATGGAGATCCGAAATGCAGATGGCGTATCAGTGAGGAAGTTGATTAAGAAGTAGTTAGCTATTCTTTGTCAACCAAAAAATCAATTTGACACCCTCTAGGGTCAGGAGTAAATCAAATTGATTTTTTCTTCTTTCCCTTTAGTCCTGATATCTATCGGGAGGGATAAAAAGAAAAACTTGTAAAAAACACTAAGGCGCAGACCGCTAGCTAGCGGATTTGCATAGAGTCGGCCACCTGGGGTGGTCGACCTTTTTTACTAGACAAAAGACAAACTCGTGATTAAGCGAAACGAGGTGTATTGATAATCGAAGTAAAGGCTGCCAAAAAGGTGGCCTTTGTTTTTTGTTTGACTTAGAAAAGTGTTTTTCCGGTATCAATCAAATGAACTCCGAGTTAAATTGGCATATGGCTCTATCTTATTTGATCGTACATTGATTAGAATTTACAATCCTCCAACTTTTTGACATCCAGATGTTCCATTTATGAAGGGCTATTGTCAAACTCATACAAAAACGTGTCGTTCACAACATTTTTTTGAGAATTACCTCCTATCAGGTGTACATTTTTGGTTCAATTACAATTGTGGGTCTAAATCGTCGACTCTTTAAATGTGTTGATCGAAGACTTTTAAGTGATATAATGAAAGAACTGAAATATTAAATCATTTTGTATTCGGTAGATAATAACCAAACGATTACCAACTATAAACTATATGAAATTCACCAAAATTTGTTTTGCAGCGATGCTGATGAATATGTCCATCATCGCTTTAGCACAATCCTCCTGGAATCAGCTAGGTGCTGACATTGATGGAAGTACTAATGATGCTCTAGGTGCTTCGATGGCAATGTCTGCAGATGGAAGTATTGTTGCTGTAGGTGCTTCCAGTGCCAATTCTTCTCAGGGATATGTCAATGTTTACCAATTGAGTGGATCTACCTGGACTCAATTAGGCTCCACCGTGTCTGGCTATCAGTCTGATGATTCCTTCGGTTCTTCCGTGAGTTTAAGTTCTGATGGGACCGTGTTGGCTGTGGGAGCCAGAACTAGTTATGCAACTCTAGGTGCAAACTCGGTAACTGGTTATGTGAGAGTCTACGAGTATGATGACATCAATGGTTGGCAAGCAAAAGGAGATTCGATTAGTGGCCAGGCTACGCAAGAAAGTTTGGGATCTGCCGTGAGTCTTTCATCAGATGGTAATGTATTGGGAATAGGCGTACCCGGTGCCAATGCTGGAGGTAGTGGTAGAGGTACTACCAGGGTGTATAAATGGAATTCAACGGCATGGATCCAGGTTGGTGCTGATATTGATGGTGATACTGATGGGGAGACAAGTGGGATATCTGTCAGTCTCACGATTTCGGGAGCTGATACGGTAATAGCCATCGGCTCTCCTTTGTATTCAACCAATTTTGAAAACGATGGTCGTGTTAGAATTTTCACATTGGCTAATGGAGATTGGGGAACACCGGATGTAATTACTGGAGATCCTTATTTCAATTTGGGGATGACTGTGAGTCTTTCTGATGATGCTAGCCGACTGGTTACTGGCGCACCACAAGATTTCTTCTTTTCTCCAAATCCACTTGTTGGTCGGGCGATGGTTTATGAGTATACCACGAGTTGGCAGGTTTTGGGTGATACCTTAAAGTCATCATTAGAGGCGGACGAATTTGGTAAGTATGTGGCTTTATCAGGGGATGGAAACACAGTGATCATAGCCGCTCCCTACGCTGTGGCAGAGACAAACCCCAATGGAAGAATAGAAATGTATGCCTATAGCTCCAATTGGATTCAGGTAGGTGACAGCATACCAGGTGCTGCTGCTGATGATGCATTCGGATCTTCATTGGCCATATCTGGTGATGGTTTAACCATTGGCGCGTCTA
>CAXEKM010000739.1:0-5396 GCA_963996645.1 uncultured Marinoscillum sp. | reverse complement strand
TATTGATCTAGAAGACACTTCTTTTTCCAAAGTAAAGATGTGATCGTATTCTCCATCGTTTATGGACACACTTACTTCTACATACACTTCGTTTTTATCCCAGGTTTCAATTTTGATCTCATCAGCAAAGTCAAATTTCAATTCCAGCATGTCCTGGCCATTTACTGTAGCTGATTCTGTCACTTTAGTTTGGGCATAAGTCACCCAGGCTGCTGCACATAGCAGCATCGTTAGTAGGTTTTTCATGATGTTTTGATTTTACAGCGCAGGAACTGCGCCGATGTAGAATTTATTCTGCTTTTCGGATGTAGATGTCACCACTGATAGTTTTCAAGAGGATATTGATGCCTCCATTATTCAGTGTTACTTTCATGTCGTAGCCACCCCCAATGCGGTTCATGCCTTCTTTATCCTGTACATCAAAGTCTATGTCCGTATAAATCTCACCAGATATAGTACTTAGTTTAAATCCATTGCTGGTATTTGCAGGTATCGTCACATCTATATCTCCACTGGTAGAGGTAACCGAATTCTGAACGTTTGGCTTTACCGTTTCATAGATGACATCAATGTCACCGCTCAAGGAACTCGCCACTATTGGCCCCGACACGTTCCTTAAAATAATGTCTCCATTTTGTGTTTTCACATCCACCTCATTACCAAGACCACTGGCGACAAACTCTCCTGCCTGCCAGGAATTCAAGTCAGCTTTCACCTTCATATTTTTAGGCACTTTAAAGGTGTAGCGTCCATCAGCTTTACGACTAGCCCCACTTATTTTGATGACATTTCCTTCTTGAATGACGCTTAGACCTATATCGGTATTGTCACTTCCAGTTGCTGATAGAGGCTTTAACCCTTGAGCTTTTTCCGGTACTCCTTCATAGTTTTTAGTAGATATCACCAATTCCGGTGTATTCACAGCAGCGATAGCAATATCGCCATAGAAGTTTTCAATACTCAGTGTGATATCTGATACATTTCCTTTTGGTGTCAACTTAAAAGTTTTCTCTACACCACCTTGTCGTCCGTAACCTACTGCCTGAACATCAAGGTCAATATCTTGAGCAAAAGATAAATTGACCAGCAATGCAGTTATCGTTAAAAGAATAATTCGTTTCATTGTTTTTGAATGTTTTGTAAGAGTTTTTGAAAATTGATTTATTCAAATTGGCCTTCTTGAATTTTTTATGTGAGGATCTCCAAAGCAATTTTTGCTTGCTTCTTCACCTCGGTGTTGATCGAATCCTGATCAAGTATTTTCTTCAATGGTTTGATCGCATGTTTTTCCTGTGCTTCTGTCAAAATGCTGATTAGAGATATTTGAATCAATGGATCAGTCTGCTGTTCCAGGGATTCTGCCATGCGCATTGCTACATCTTGCTGATCCATAAACCGAACCAAAGCTTGTGCAGCGGCATAGCGCACATTTGGACTTTCGTCTGTATTCAATGTTGTAAAAAGAGAGTTGAGAAGCTTTTCGCTATAAACTGGTTTTTCAGTCTCAATCATATTCACCACCTGGAGTCTTTCACTAGCCGAAGATGGTTGCAAGGTGTTCATCATCGAAACTTCCTTCAACACATCCACTTGAGATTGCAAAGCGATGATTTCATCCGAACGATCATCAGTAGTTAGTTTTCCTGCATAGAATCCTACTATTAACAGTGCTACTGCCGCAGCAATCTGCCAGATTTGGAAGCCTCCTCCAGATTTCTCTTTTGAAATTTCTTCGGCTACAGCCTGAGCAATATCCAGCTGAACCATGTCAGGAACCTTCTTCTCTCCAATGGAATCCATGGTGGAAATGACTTCCTCAAATTCATGCTGAAGCTTTTGACAGCTTTCACAATCCGCTAAATGTTCTTTCAGTTCACCTGAAAGTGTTCCTGTTTCTAGGAATTCGATAATTTCTTCTTCTGTTATATGTCTCATCTCCATATCAGTTAAGATGATTTTCTAATTCAAAATAGATGTCTTTCAGTTGCTTGATGGTGCGATGAACTTGCACTTTTATCGCACTGACTGACATGTCCTTTAATTCGGCGATCTGCTCATATTTCATTCCTTGAAATTTGCTCAGAACGAGGAGCTCACGTTTGTCTTCTGGCAGTTGACTCATTGCTCGCATCAGCGTTTGCTCACGCTCCAGCTGCAGTTCGTCTTTGTCATCTTCCTGATCTGGAAGTATCTCTGCTGTAGTAAACCGATCCTTATGGACTTTCAATTTCTTGAAATGGTCCTTCACTTGATTGCGAGCAATCTGAAACAACCAGGTCTCAAAACTGCTGCCCTGCTTGTAGGAGTTTCTATATTTCAACACCCGTATGAAAGTCGTCTGCGTCAGGTCGGCGCTAGCGTCTCCATCTAGTGTTGACTTTAGAAAGTAATTGTACACCCGCTGCTGATAGCGACTGACCAGTCCATTGAGTGCATCTAGCTGCCCTCGCTGCACCGTCATCATCAACAGTTCATCACTCGCTTCACTCAAGTTGTAATCGGTTTAGGTTTTCGTGAATTCGGATAAGTTACCTCAAAGTGGATGGAAGGTTACAGGCGGGTTGAAAAATTTTTAGTTGGGGTTTTGATTGGAGGATAACGCATCAAAATTTAAAAACCCTGTTTGCGTATATTGAGTCTAAATCACGAGATGAAAACAGCTCTCATATATTTATGTTGGTTAATGATAATTGTAAATGAACATTAGCGAAAGTCATATTTTCAAAGCTCAGCACAGCAATATCCGATTGGTGGCAACTGAATTTGACGAACCACATAACGGACACACATTATGGCGATATGAATTTTATATAGAAGAACAATTGATTAAAAATCATATTGTAGGGGGCGATCATACTGGATTATATCCGAACCTGGAGCATTTTGAAATGGAGTCAGAAGATGGTAATTTCATTTTCATTCCGAAAGAAGAAATAGTTATCTATGAGGTACACACGAAGCAATATCATAGATTCTCGACACCTGGACACACAAACAATTCGTTTTTTGGAAACCGATTTACTGAAGGCAGATTAGTGGTTACTTTGGCTCACTCGCTTGTAATTGTCAACCTTCAAAATATGTCTGCCCAATCAATTGTTTTACCTTCGAAGAAGTATCAACTCCGAGAAGGATACTATGTAGATGATATTTTGATTGTAAAGTATTTGGATCTTCAAACATATAACGAAGAGATTAAACGCTACAATTTTGACAAGATGCAATTTGACTGATATAATGAGTAGACTGCTTGGCCCCGGCACTTGTTGGTCTTCATGGCGCTACGGTCACGACAGGTATGACCAACAAGAGGAATATCGCTAGCTAGCGGTATCATGTCTGTTGGTGAAAAACACCAACAGAGGCCAATGGTACATTGATTCTGGAGGTTCCAGTTCAGAAAATTGGTAGCATTAGCCATGGTAACATTAATAAAGCCGATGAATAAGGGATGTCACAGGAACAGTATACTAACTACAATTTGATCTATGGGGATTGGTTCAGAGCTAAAAAAAAGGTTGTCAACCTGTCTGGAAAAGAGGTTAGAGAAAAAGCCCATAATCAAAGGCAACCTTATTGTTTAACCTATTTAGAAAATGATGAAGAAACTCCTTATTGTTTTTTAGAAATTAATAATAAGGTATTTTTTGTCGGCTTTTTGGATAGTTTAAAAAGGCTTTATTTAAGCTATAGTTTTCATGAAGATATTCCCGTTAAGCTGTTTTTGTTTAAAGCCACCTATTTTGAATACAAGAGCGATTCTAATACTTGTTTGAAAATGACAGATTACACATTTTCAACTGATGGTGAACTGAAAATAATAAAAACTAGCAATCCGGATAATTCCAGAGAAATTCTAGAAGCCAAAAACAAGATTGATGTAAGTGGACATTGGGAAGATTACCCTGAGTTTGGCAAGTATGAAAAGTTAATAATAAAAGACCGTCCGTTACCCAACTAACTGCCTAGTGGACCATTGAAAGCAGATTTAGAGTCATTGGTTATTAAGATCATAATACTTCAAAAAGCTTCATACTTGGAGAATAATTATAGGCAAGGTTTTGTATGGTGTTATATACCTAATATCCATTGTTGCTTTAATTGTAAGTGCAGCGCTATATGCTAAATTTGTTAGTCAAAATTCATAATTTGAACTTTATCACTTAAGCGGAGTCCTTCAATCCCTTTCCCGGCACTTGTTGGTCTTCATTACGCTACGGTCACGACAGATGTGACGAGCAAGAGGAATATCGCTAGCTAGCGGTATCATGTCTGTTGGTGAAAAACACCAACAGAGGCCAAAATTTGGCTTTATAAATCACTTTTGTGTGATATATTGATCTATAAAAGACAGGTTTATCGATCATGGCTTGGAATTGGCAGAATCAAAATTGGCCCGAATTCATTTATAATGAAGTAGGTTTCGTTGAATTTGAAAGAAAATTCATCGAAAAAGCGGGTATTATTCAAGGCAGCCCAGGCCCTTCTTAGTCCTTACATACCATCACGAAAAAAAGCCAATTTATGATAAAGGTTTTTGCTCGTGAGGACACGAGTCAAGGCTATTAAAATGATAACCTCGTTTCTACCAACCTTTAATGGAATCTATTAGATAGGTTGACCCATTAGGTATCAGCGTTAACTCAACAACGTTTATCACATCATTAAAACCAGTGTTATAAGTTACCTGATAGGTTTCATCCTTCTCCGATACCCGAACAACTTTCAAACTGTTTGTCCAATTTTCACTACAGTCTTGTGCATTTAAGAAGGGATCATAGTCGAGAGTCAAAATATCAATATGCTGCAAAAGTTTTTTTGAGCAATGAGCGTTTCTAAACTCTATGAACTTTTCATGCTCAGAGGCTGGTTGGTCACACTTCCTGATGTATTCTGTATAGAAGGCTTTCAAGAATTCTTCTCCGGTTACTCTTGATTGAGATGAAACTTCTGACTTCATCAAAAACACTACTAAAAGTGATATAAAAAATGCTCCGATCAACTTCATTATAAGCTCAAATTAATCGAAAAATACAAAAAGGAAGGTGTCTCAGGCTGATCAGATTTAGCTACTATTAGTCCTTCTGAGCTACTGTCCAGTCTATGTCAAACCGTTCTTTTAGGTAGGGCTTTAAGGGACCCAAACCAATTTCGTCTCTTCGCTTATCCACATGTGCAGGATCGGCAATGGCGTAAGGTACCTTTTGCAGGTCATCATACCGGATCTGGGTTCCGTAGAGTTGTTCTTTACCTTCTTCCACCAGTAATCGATCCTTCATTTTGGCATATCTGAGTGGTTGAGCTTCTCCATTGATAAATGCCTCCTCCAACATTGGGAAGTATCTCGAGGGTGTACAGATAGATGGCAAGCGCAAAGTCTTCACACTGCTCAGCCG
>CAXEKM010000738.1:0-3027 GCA_963996645.1 uncultured Marinoscillum sp. | reverse complement strand
TATTTCTTGGATCTCTTTTATGTGGAATTGGGAAGTGAGGAAGCTCCGGAGCCAATTACAGGCAAGATCAATACCATGTTTCACGAAGGTCCTGCAGTGTTTTTCAATGATGACCAGCAGGTTATTTTCACACGAAATAATTTCAACCTGGGAGAACGTGGATTTAGTGATGAAGGAGTGAACCTTCTGAACCTATATGAAGCCAAGCGCAAAAAGAATGGTAAATGGGGTAAGGCGCTACCGATGAAATTCAATGGGGATAACTTCAGTACGGGACACCCTACGCTAAGTGCTGATGGGAAGACATTGTACTTTGCTTCTGATAGATCAGGTACTTATGGTAAAGCAGATATTTACAAATCTACTTTAGTCAATGGTGAGTGGTCAGAGCCTGTCAATATGGGTGATGTGATAAACACGATGGAAGATGAGTTGTTCCCATATATCGACAAAGACAACATCTTGTATTTCGCTTCTCAAGGGCATCCTGGAATCGGAGGGTTGGATGTGTATCGAGTAGATCTCAATGCGGAAAACCCTGAGGTTGTGAACATGGGATATCCTGTCAACACTTCAAGTGATGATTTTGGGTTGATCGTTAGTGGTGATCTGGGATATGTGGCTAGTAATAGAGCTGGAGGTCTTGGAAGTGATGACATCTATGAGGTGGAAATCTTAAGGCCAGTTATTAAAACCAGATTGGTGGATGAGGAGACAAAGGAACTTGTAGCTGGTGATATCAAAGCAGTAAATACGCTTGACAATAGTGTGGTTTTGGATGATCACAATGTTGCGGAATCAAAGATTACAGGAATACTGAGAGGAAGATCTTTGCTAATTGCTGCTGCAGCGCCTGGGTATGATGCTAAAGAAGTGACTTTTAACTCGTCTATCATTCCTAAGGGACAACTAGAATATACTTTAGACATCTTATTGGCAGCTCCATTTACTCCTGGGAGTTTGCTGTTAGTTAAGAATCCTGGAAGTGAAAGTGTATTCACTTTGTTGGAAGATGTAAGTGCCTATGAAGGATCTCTTGCTGATGCAAAAGATTACTATGAGGAAAACAGAATCTCACTAGATAAGATTTATGAAGTAAAAAGTATCCTCTATGATTTCGATAAGAGCAATATTAGGTTAGATGCCGCGGAGCAACTTGATAAGCTTGTTGAGGTGTTGAACAAATATCCTGAATTGACGGTAGAGTTATCATCACATACGGATAGCCGAGGTTCAAATGGATACAATGAGCGATTGGCACAGAGAAGAGCTAATTCAGCTCAGGCTTACCTGATTGAAAAAGGAATTGATAAAGATAGAATTGAGATACGTTCGTTTGGTGAAAATCAATTGTTAAACAATTGTCAAAATGGGGCTTCTTGTGATGAAGACTCACACCAGCAAAACAGACGTACAGAGGTATCTGTTAAAACAGATTAACGGTGACTGAATGCGGGTAATGTCTTTAAAGCGTTACCCGTTATTCTTTTTTTTATGATCGATTCTGTTCTCGGTTAATTCTGCACTTTTTTCTGTTTTGACTCAACGAGTGAAATCTGAAATTCAAGGAGATATCTAAGTATTTCAACAAGAATTTTCGACAGAATCTTATGGTTCAATGCATTTTTAAATACAACTAGAATGTGTTGAAAATTGGAAGAATGACAGACCGCAAACTGTCTCCGATTAATAAGTGTGTTTTAGCAAGAGAATGCCACTCCGGCGATTTTGGCATTCTCTTTGTTTATTTGTCTTTCTCCTGAATTTTTCGGACCATTTTTAACACCATTTTCTTGGGAGCGAACTTGGCGCTCTTAGCCATAATGGCATTCATGGCTCCATGGATAGCTACCATTTCTCCCTTCATCATTGCTTTGTACCCAAATTCGGCAACCTCCGTAGGTGTAGGTAACTTTTTGCCTTTAAATAGTTTTGAATCCTCCATATCCGCTACTTCTGAAAATCCAGTAGCTGTAGCTCCCGGGCAAAGTGCTGTGACGGAAACACCAAACTCTTTCCATTCTTCAAATAATGCCTCAGAGTAAGCCTGAACATAATGCTTTGAGGCATAATACACGGCCATTAATGGACCAGGTTGAAAAGCAGCAGTGGATGAAACATTCATGATTTTTCCATGTCCTCTTTTGATCATATCTGATCCAAAGAGTTTGGTAAACTGCGACAATGCCAGGATGTTGAGATTGATCATCATTTCCTCCTTCTCCCAGCTTGTCTCATGATACAAGCCAAAATCACCCATTCCAGCATTGTTGATCAGATATTCGACTTCTATTCCTTTTTCGATAACGTCATCATAAACTTCCTGAGCAGATTCAGGAATAGAAAGGTCTTTGGGGATATTAACTACTCGTATACCGTACTGTGATTCAAGTTCTGACTTAAGTTTTTCAAGTTTAGTGGTACTTCTTGCCACCAGTATCAAATCATTTTTCTGGGAAGCATGAATTTTGGCGAGCTCAAGGCCTATACCACTTGATGCACCGGTGATTAAAGCTGCATTTTTCATTTTGGTGTTGTCCATTGTAGTAACTACAAAGTAGGGCTTTCTAACAAGAATTAAAACTAATATGGTTGGACAAGAAGGTGATTGAAGTCAGTATGGGCAATGTTTTAGTCAACATTGGCAGAATTCAAATGTGAAATGGCAGGATTGCCGTTGGTAGTGATAATAACTTGGCTGTATAAATGTTTAGGGTAGTTACGGTATGACAGGCCAGTCATGGTTAGGCAGGATGTCTGGTTTGCTCTGCCGTTTTTATTACCCGAATTTCTTGCACTTTTTTAACTACTAACCAATGAGTAAAAGTTTGTATGAAGAAATAGGCGGAGAAGAGGCTATTGTTGCCGCTGTTGATCTCTTCTATCAAAAAGTAATTGCCGATGAGGAATTGGCACCTTTTTTTAACGGACTTTCTATGAATCAGCAATCCAGTAAAATGGTTGGCTTCATGGCCTGGGCATTTGGTGGGCCGAGTGAATATAAAGGTCGTGATTTGACATCTGCAC
>CAXEKM010000737.1:0-3104 GCA_963996645.1 uncultured Marinoscillum sp. | reverse complement strand
TAATGTTGAGCATACAACTCACCCCAACCCCCTGACTAGCCGCCCGCCTCTTCAAAGAGAGGGGCTAATAAGTGGAAAAGATAGGAACCTAAAAAGGACATTCTACCTGAAAGACGGACAGGTTTACTACGATAATTCTTGTTCATTGCCAGACTTTAAACAAAGCGAAGTAGGTACTCCTGATTACAGTGATTTGCCATTGGATCGGTACATTTCGGTGATCGAGGTGGCGAATCCAATGCATAGTTTGTGGAGTGATGGACGGTGGAATAAGCTGACTATGGCTCATGGTTGCTACTGGGCCAAATGTACCTTCTGTGATGTGTCGCTGAACTACATTAAGCTCTATGAACCAATTGCGGCAAAAACGCTCGTGGATCGGATGGAAGAGCTGATCGCCCTGACTGGCGAACGAGGCTTTCACTTTGTGGACGAAGCAGCGCCACCAGCATTGATGCGAGAGGTAGCCTTAGAGATCATTCGTAGGAAGTTGACCGTGACCTGGTGGACGAACATACGTTTCGAGAAAAGCTTCACTATGGACCTGTGTAAGTTGCTTCAAGCTTCTGGTTGTATAGCCGTTTCAGGAGGATTGGAAGTGGCTTCTGATCGCTTGTTGGCGTTGATAGATAAAGGTGTAACCGTGGAGCAAGTTGCTCGTGTTACTCGCAACTTTACCGAAAGTGGTATCATGGTGCATGCCTACCTGATGTATGGCTACCCTACCCAAACGGTACAAGAAACAATAGACAGCCTGGAGATGGTGCGTCAGTTGTTTGAACTGAATATCGTACAGTCTGGATTTTGGCATCAGTTTGCTTTGACCGCACACAGTCCGGTTGGGTTAGATCCGGAAGCTTATGGAGTGATTCCGGACGTGAAAGAAATCTCCTTTGCGAACAATGATGTACAGTTTCGAGACAAGACTGGAGTGAATCATGATCGATTCAGTTTTGGGTTGAAGAAGTCACTGTTCAATTACATGCATGGACTTGGATTTGAAATGCCTCTTCGAGAGTGGTTTGATTTCAAGATTCCTGCAACGAGCATTCCTCCGAACTTTATTGAAAATGCCTTGTATGAGGACGAATTCATCAGCCCGAAAACTTCCAGTAAGATCGTCTGGCTGGGTGGCAAACCACAGCTAAGAATAGTCCCCGGTAAGAAAGGCCGTCCAGACCAGCTGGAGCTACTCTTCCATCAAAAGAAAGATGTATTGACTATCAGACTTGATCAACGATCAGGAGAGTGGCTGGTGCAGCAGCTCGAACAACTAGCGAATGGTCAGATGATCATCAGCTATGGAAAATTCAAAGACGTCTATGAGGCAGCAATAGGAGATTTTGAACCGTTCTGGTACTCCAAAGGTATGCAGCAACTAAGAGGTGGTGGGTTGTTAGTGGTTTAGGATTTAGGGAATGGGTTCGTATAATTCCTTCAGAAACTCATCAATTTTATCTTGATTGATTATTTCTTGATTGATTATCTGTTCGAACTTCTCCGAACTCTTATCAGTAGTTAACCAAATAGCTCCTTTCATAAGTTTTAAACCGAACATGTTGGAATTCAGCCAGCCAAATTCTTTAATCATTCTCCACCATGCAAAGTTTCCTTGTTCTGTTTCAAGGAGAGTCTTTGTTTTTAGAATACCTGTACTCGTGTTAATCACTTCTGAAGTAAATATGCAAGTTCTATTTTCTAAGTTTATTCGAATTCTTCCTTGGTGAATTTTATCTCTAGAGCTTTTGTATTCCGTGAAATAAGCGAATTGGTATTTATCCCGGATACTTTTTTTGTATGCATCATATATGACGTCTTTGTCCCAGTTAAATTCTTCTGCAAGTGAATTGAAACTTTTAAAAACTAAGTTCAGTAATTCTTCTCTTTGTTTTATTTCCTCTTTCGTTTTGAAGCTATCAAGATTTATTGACGTATTGTGAGAGTAAATGCTGCCAAACTGTTGGTTGTATGTCGTATTTGATGCGTTATTAATATTGATGTTGACTCTATGTTGAAACATCTTTAATCGATTATCAAGATTCTTGAGAAAGAGCCAAAGGATCTCTCGATAAAATGATTCTATACCTATTTCTTCTAGTTCAGGGGATTTACAATAAAGCTCTAGATATGGGTTAAGGAAATTCATAAATCAGCTCAGTTTTTGTACAGGTTAATGTTGGTATCTCTACAGATAAAGATTACAAAGTATTATTAATTACCCAGACACTTTTTTTGCCACCATTTTCCATACCATGGTTGTGTTTTGCGGACCATTCCTTGAAATTCGAACATTGTTTGTTCGAATTCCCATTCTCCGATGAGCATATCTTGCTTAATCAGGTTTCCACTATACTTAATTTTTGAGTTGATGTCTTTGTCTGAGGTGGCAACTTCTTGCTCGTGGTGATCTAAATAAAAATAGAATTTTGAGAAGCGTGTTTCGAAGTAAACTTTCGGTCCATCAACTACTTCTCCTACCACAGACCCATGTTCAGGATTACCAGAAGACTCAGGATTGCCCATGAATATACCAGTGAACGTCAACCTTTCATAGTCTTGTTTGATTCTTAAAAAGAATTCATCGACTTTGTCAGTACCCTGAGTTCTTAAATGTCCCGGGACAATTGTTTCTCCTTTCCATGTTCCACTTAAATCATTATAGATCATTGTGCTAAAGTAGACGATTCGATAGAATAAAGCCTTGTGACCCAAATGAAGGCTTATTCATTAAAATATTCCCTGCACATCAATTCAATGGAGGCGTATTTGCCTCGAATGTCTCGAACGAGATCAAGAGCGGCTTGATTCTTTTGTTGATCTCGAATGTAAGTTCCTAAAAGCGGAGATAGAATGATCGAAAGAATTCCCAATCCTTCCCCTCCAGATGGCGAAAGATCGTCCAAATTTAAATCAGGTATTTCTAGAATATATTTCATGATGAATTCATCATCTATATGACTAATCAGAAATGATTTGATCTCGTCATTGTACTGAGCAAACTCTTCCATTTGATCTAGTGAAGCTTTATTGGAAATCAGACGGTCAGCTTGAACCTGAATGTCCCTAATTTGTCTTGAGATTGAAATGCTCATAGAGTCAAATGC
>CAXEKM010000736.1:0-3835 GCA_963996645.1 uncultured Marinoscillum sp. | reverse complement strand
TTAATATTCTTTCCTTTAATACCCTTAATGAGCTTCAATCGCTCCAATGCCTTATTATTGAAAATATCACACCCCAGACCATAAACTGTATCTGTTGGATAAATAATCAAACCACCATCTCTAATAACTTCCACAATCTGAAGAATTTTATCCTCTTCAGGATTTTCCGGATATAATCTGATGAATTCCGCTCCCATGACTCGCTACTTAAGTGAAAAAAATCGCCGTTCAAACACAATTACATTCTTTTTACTCAGATGTTGTCAATATGTTATGTCTCGACGACTGAAATTTATTTAATTTGCCACGAATTTTTAAGAGATATGATTAGAGTTGTCATTGTGGGCCTGGGTAATTGTTCAAGTTCATTCATTCAAGGGATAGAATTTTACAAAAATGAACAAGAAACCAAGGGTTACGTACGAAGGGAAATTGGTAACTACCTAATAAAAGATGTAAAAGTTGTTGGAGCAATCGATGTAGATAAACGTCTCATTGGTAAAGATGTCTCTGATGCAATTTTTGCTGGTAGCAATACAGCTGAGAAATTCACTGATGTTCCTAATTATGGAGTTGAAGTAGTTAAAGGACCTGTATTGGATGGTGTAGCACCACACATGCATGACTCCTTCCAGGTAGATGACAATCAGCAACCTGTTGACGTAGCTGCATATCTTAAAGAAGTTGAGGCAGAATTTGTAATCTGCTACTTGCCAGTTGGCAGTGAAAAAGCTGCAAAATTCTACGCAGAAGAAGCGTTGAAGGCTGGAGTAGGCTTTATCAATGCAATCCCAGTATTTATTTGTTCTACCCCTGAGTGGAGCAACAAATTCAAAGAAGCAGGACTAGTTTGTGCAGGTGATGATATCAAATCTCAATTTGGTGCCACATACCTAAACAGAGTTTTAGTAGAGAGCTTAATGTACAGAGGATTCAATATCGATAATCTTTATCAACTGAATGTTGGTGGAAATACCGATTTTGAAAACATGATTGACGAGTCTAGACTTCAATCTAAGCGTATATCTAAAACATCTGCAGTATCCACTTTATTTAAAGAAGGTGAAGCACCAGCTTTAAGAATTGGCCCTAGTGACTATGTTCCTCACTTGAAAGATGCCAAAATCTGTTACATCAATGTAAATGGAACCCAGTTTGGTAATCAGAAATTTGAGTTAGAGCTAAAACTTAAAGTTGAAGACAGTCCTAACAGTGCTGGTGTGATGCTAGATGTAGTTAGATTAGCTAAAGTAGCCAAAGACAAAGGCCTAACAGGAAATATTCCTGTAGTGTCAGCATTCGGATTTAAATCTCCAGCTGATAAATTCAGTGAAACTGATATCTTAAGAAAGATTGATGACTTCCTATCTTAAGTTGCACTTCGCAGCTTAAGATTTCAATGGAATTTCTAATCTTTTGTATTCAGCATAAATTTTATCAATAGCCTCATCAATTTGCTCCTTTGAGTGAGTTGCCATGAGGCTAAATCGTATAAGTGTATCTTCAGGAGCCACTGCAGGTGATATAATTGGATTGACAAAAACACCTTTCTCCAATAAGCTAGTGGTCAACTGAAAAGTCTTCATGTAATCACGCACATAGATAGGAATGATCGGAGACTCAGACGCCCCTGTATCGAACCCCAGTTCACTTAAACTCTTCTGAGCATAGTGTGTATTCTCCCACAGTTTCAACCGGTGTGAGTCATCTGACTCTATGATATCCAACGCTGCCAAAGCAGCAGCACATGATGGAGGCGTAATGCTCGCACTAAAAATCATTGATCTGGAGTGGTGCTTTAAAAAATTAATGGTATCACTATCACTAGCAATAAATCCGCCCAAAGACGCTAAAGATTTACTGAATGTCCCTCCAATCAAATCAACCTTATCAGTAAGGCCAAAATGTGAAGGGGTTCCCGCGCCATGATCACCAATTACGCCCACTGCATGCGCACAATCAGACATGACTACAGCTTCGTATTTATCCGCAAGAGCGACTATTTCTGGAAGTTTGGCTAAATCACCTTCCATACTAAAGATACCGTCTACTACAATTAACTTAAAGGCATCTTTTGGGCATCTTTGGAGCTTCTTCTCCAATGACTCCATGTCATTATGTCTAAACTTGAGCTTATTTGCGAGAGACAATCGGGCACCTTCGATAATAGAAGCATGAACAAACTCGTCCATGATGATAAAGTCATTTCGAGTAGTAATGCAAGGAATAACACCGAGATTAACCTGGAAACCTGTACTGTACATCAAGACGGCTTCTTTACCTAAAAACTTAGCAAGTCTATCTTCTAGCTCTTCATGGATATCTAAAGTACCATTTAAGAAACGCGAACCTGCACAGCCAGCACCATACTTACTCATGGCCACTCTACCAGCTTCTACTACCTTAGGATGATTCGTAAGTCCTAAATAACTATTAGAGCCAAACATCAAAACGTCTTTACCATTCACCTTTACGATGGTACCTTGTTCTGATTCAATTTTTCTAAAAAAAGGATAGTAGCCTAGAGCTTTAACACGCTGTGGCTCCGTATATTGATTGGTTCGTTCCCGTAATCTACTCATACTTATATAAGTGGCAATTCCCACGTCTTCCTCCCCTACAGCTTAATCGAAGAAATCCACAAAACAGAAAATTAATTTGCAAATAAACATTAAATAAACTCAAATATTAAGATTCAAAGAGTTCTTTAAGTCTTCAGGATTATCAACATCATTCCAAACACTTCCCACAACGTCTACAGTAGTTGCTTCTTGTCCGTCTATCAATTGACTGACCATATTCGATATGGTGTATTTCTTTTGAGAGAAACACATTTGCAATGTTTGAAATACTTGAGGCTTTAAAAAAAACAACCCTGTATCATATCGATTATACACCTCAATCATCTTACCAATGGATTTGATAATTCCTTCTTCGTCCACCAATACTCTTGTTACATCTTCAATATCGATATGTGAGTTTTGATGTGACGGTACATCTACAGCTAGACAAAGATGCTTATTCACTTTTCTATTTTCAATCGCTTGTTGAAAGGAAGGTATAAATGCTTGATCAAATACATGATCACCCATTGTTAGAAAAAAACCATCTGATTTCTTTGACTTAATCCAATCCTCAGTAACACTAACCGAGAATCCATTTTCCAGATCATACCTTTCATTATGAACTGCGTCTATATGCACATCATGCTTAAGCCGCAACTCTACTAACTTTTCACGAATAGGATCTGGATTATGTCCTGTAACCACACAAAACTCTTTACAGCCATTTTGTTTGAAAAGAATGATATGCCTTTCCAGGAGAGAGATACCATTGATTTCTAAAAGTGATTTGGGTTTACCTGTGTCGAGTCGACTGTTTTTTCCAGCAGCAAGGATGACGCACTGATTGTTCATAGGCTACCAAAATTAGAATAAGTAAATGATTGAGCTGCCTAATTTGCAATTTCTTATTTATCAAAACAGCAATCACATTAATCTGTAGCCATTTTCGATAACAACTCATCGTCAAGTTTCTGCTGTTTCATAACAATTGGAAACATGGGGATGACTGTAACAATGGCGAATATGAAATAGATATCCATTCTGCCAAACAAGCTCGTCAACATCAAAACGGTCCTATGTGTATTGGTTCCACAAACCAATGCCCACCAAGTCATAATTGGCTCATTAATTTGAGTATATAATTCTCTAAATTTCTCAGAACTTGAGCCAAAAGCATACATCTCGAATTGTTCGCGGTTGGCCTTATAGCGACCGTGAAACATGGCCTGTTTTCGTATGTAATCAATCTCCAGATAATAAAGCACTGTATA
>CAXEKM010000735.1:0-3617 GCA_963996645.1 uncultured Marinoscillum sp. | reverse complement strand
TGATTAGTTGCTTGATGTAGTATTGTTGAGGTGAAAAAGCTCTTAAACAACGCTTAAAGGATCTTTTTACTTTTCATTTTTAATCTAAAATTGAGCATTTTTCACACCATGATGTATTATTGATGTATTGATATATTTTCAATAACCAATCCTTTTAGAGAGCTTTAAATACGATTATTTCAATTTTAAACTCAATATCTGAAATAATCTACACTCCGCCCTAGTGATTACAAGCAACCAACAATTGTAAACACTTATAAAACTCTAGAATGATGAAACATCTACTAAATGAAAAACTCAGAGCAGTTATGTTACTATGCCTGCTCACCTTCACTTACTCAACCTATTCTCAAACCTTATTATGGTCTGATGAATTTAACGGATCACAACTAGATGAAACCATCTGGACTTATGCTATTGGCGATGGCTGTGCGGAAGGTATCTGCGGCTGGGGGAACCAGGAACTTCAGACCTATACCAACAACAACACTGCTATAGTCAATGGAAAACTAGTCATTACCGCACGTAGAGAAAATGTTGCTGGTAAGGAATTCACGTCCGCCAGACTTCTTACCAAAGACAAAGTCAGCGTGAAATATGGCCGTGTAGAAGCTAGTATCAAGCTTCCAAATATGAATAATGGCCTTTGGCCTGCGTTCTGGATGCTTGGTGATGGAAACAGATGGCCTTACACCGGAGAAATAGACATCATGGAGGCAGGTTTCAACGCCATGTCTACGGATGTAAACGCAGTGGCCAAAGCCAATGTCTTCTGGAGAGCGGAAGATGCTGGTGTAACAGGCAACCTACAGTATGGAAATGAAGATGAATTTAAATATGATGCTTTTGTAGAAGCAGGCAAAGGACTTCACGAAGACTATTTTGTCTATCGTGTTGACTGGACTCCCACTGGAATGACAGCTTATGTCTTAGAAACGGATGCCAACAACAATCCAATTGAATCGACTGCACACGAAGTATTTACAATCCCAAATACTCCAACCTTCGAAAGTGAATTCTTTTCTAATGACAACTTCTACCTTTTACTAAACCTTGCGGTAGGTGGATGGCTACCATTCTCTACTGCTGAAAACACATCAGCAAACGTAACTGCTCTTCCGAATGCTGGAAGCGAAGCTGAAATGTTAGTAGAATTTGTAAGGGTTTATAGCCTTGATGGTAATGGTCAGGTAACACTTGGCAACGTGGAAGAAGAACTACTAAGCGCCAATGGCTTTGGGATTTTCGCTGATGGAACTACCACTGACAATGAATTAAATTTTGGTGTAGATGCTGAGCTATTCCTTTGGGAGGACGCCACTGCCCCAGAAATCATCTTAAATACAGTAACAAGTCCATATGGTAGTGAAGGATATGACATCACCTTTCCTGCAAACCAATGGGCAGGTATGACACTCAACAGTTCAGATGTATTGAATCTGGCAAATTATTCCGGCGGATCTCTTCGTTTTAAAATCAACACTTCCTCACAAGAACCTTTCAGAATAGCTATGGAAAGCTCAGGAGGATCTGCCGGAGTTAACTTCCTTGCAGGTGAAGAAAAATATGGCCTGGTAAGAGATGGACAATGGCATGATGTGGAGATTCCAATAGAACTATTGGTGACCAACTTTCAGCAGGTCTTCTCTCCTTTTGTAATCAGCAATGTAGAAAACAACAACCCTGCCGCGACTTCACAACTTTTGATTGATGAGATTTATATCTCTTCACAGCCAGCAAGTGAATCCAACAAATACGTACCTGCACAAGGCAACTATGGATTATTCACTTCCTCGCAAGTTGCTGATGAATTTACATTAGGAACTGATGGCGATATCTATGTTTGGGAACAGACTTTGGTAGATGGACCTAACGAAACGTATAACGGACAACCAGCACTATCCTACGCTACGAATAACTTAGGCTGGTTCGGCTTTGGGTTTACAGCAGATCAGATTCATGATTTATCAGCTTTTGAAGGCGGCAACTTGCATTTAGCAATGAAGTCATCTGCTACAGAAACCCTCAATTTGAGTGTTAACCTTGGATTAGCTGCAGGTACCATTGTCTTTGAATCGGGAAATAACCCTTATGGTTTTGCACGAGATGGACAGTGGCATGAGCTCACAATCCCTTTAGCAGATTTCGCTGGGCTGAATTTATCTGGTGTAGAAACACTTTTCAGCATCAATGGTACTGGTAACATCGCGAATCTGGCTATTGCAGATGTGTATTTCGAATATACAGGCACCAATCAACCCGTATTGACAACAATCAATGTTTCCCCCTCCAATGCAAACATCGAAGAGGGTTCTAACCAGCAGTTTACCGCTCAAGCATTAGATCAAAATGGAGACCCAATGAGTACTTCCTTCACCTGGTCTTCAACTGGAGGATCTATCAACTCTAATGGACTATTTACAGGGTCATCAACTGGAAACTTTACTGTTACAGCAAGCAGTTCTGGAGTTCAAGGGACAGCTACTATTACTGTGAATCAGGTTGCATCAGGAATTGCTTTACCTGGAACCGTTCAAGTAGAAGACTACACCAACTATTTTGACACTTCAGCTGGTAACAGTGGTGGAGCATACAGAAATGACGATGTAGACATAGAAGCTACTGGAGATGCTAACGGTGGATATAACATCGGATGGACCGATGCTGGAGAATGGCTTGAGTATGAGATCAATGCTACTGCTTCTTCAGGAGTTTACAATATCAATACAAGAATGGCTTCCCCTTCTGGAGTTGGTCAAATTCATATTGAAATTGATGGAGTAGACGTAACAGGCCCTATCAATGCTCAGAATACAGGTAGCTGGCAGTCTTACACCACAGTTACAGCTGAAAATGTATCTATCGCTTCAGGTAATCACACCATGAGAATTGTTATTGATGCCGCAGGCTTCAATATCAACTATGTAGAAGTCGTAGAATCTCAAGTACAGCAGCCTGTGCTTACTTCTATCACTGTGAGTCCAAATAATCCATCCATTGATGAGGGACAAACTCAGCAATTCTCTGCTCAGGGTTATGATCAAAATAGCCAACCAATTACAGCCAGTATTAACTGGTCAGCAAATGGTGGATCCATCAGCGGAAGCGGCTTATTTACAGGCTCTTCAGCAGGTAGCTATACTATTACTGCAACAAGCGGAAGTATTTCAGGAAGTGCTTCAATCACCGTTAATGCAGTCTCCACAGGCTGGACATTACCTGGACGTGTTGAAGCAGAAAACTACAATGTCGGTGGTCAAAATGTAGGGTATTATGATACCTCAGCAGGAAATACTGGTGGTGCTTTCAGAAGCGATGATGTAGACATTGAAAATGCAGGCGATACAGAAGGTCTATACAATGTTGGCTGGACAGAAGCTGGAGAATGGCTAGCATATGATATCAGCTCAACAACAGGAACTTACGATGTGAATTTCAGAGTAGCATCTGCAAATGGAGGTGGCTCATTGAGAATCGAAATCGATGGGTCTGATGTTTCTGGAACAGTAGCCGTACCTAATACGGGTGGATGGCAAAGCTATCAGGACGTAACTGTTCCGTCGGTAAATATCCCTCAAGGAGCTCATGAACTTCGATTAGTATTCATCAGTGCAGGG
>CAXEKM010000734.1:0-5068 GCA_963996645.1 uncultured Marinoscillum sp. | reverse complement strand
CAATCAATTATTATTGAAGGAGGTTCAAAAACATTACAAAGTTTCATCAATGCAAACCTTTGGGATGAAGCTCGTGTTTTTACTTCTGCAACGCACTTCGAAAAGGGAATTAAGGCTCCTGACATAGAAGGAAACATTCTGTCAGAACAGAACGTACAACAAGATCAACTTAGAATAATAAGAAACCATGGCTGAGGAATTACACATCTCTACATCTACAGATAAGATTGAAAAATATGAATCTCTGATTCCACAGATTGAGGCTTTGATCTCAGGTGAATCTGATATGGTAGCAAACCTTGCCAATATCTCAGCTGCCTTGCGTTATGGAATGGACTTCTTCTGGGTTGGTTTTTATATGGTCAAAGAAGATCAGTTGGTTCTTGGTCCATTTCAAGGGCCGATAGCTTGTACCAGAATCAATAAAGGAAAGGGAGTATGTGGTTCTGTTTGGGAAAAGGGGATCACGGCTGTTGTTCCAAATGTGGACGAGTTTCCAGGTCACATAGCGTGTAGTTCGGATAGTAAGTCAGAGATTGTTGTTCCAATCAAGAAAGATGGAGAAGTAATTGGTGTACTCGATGTGGATAGTGATCAATTAGAATCATTCGACGACATTGATCAAAAATATTTAGAGAGACTGATGGACAGCCTCTCTAAGAATTAAGATTATTTCTTCACTACCAATGCTCCAGCGATCATGTCATGAAGAGCTTGTTTTTTGTCTGTAAATCCTGCCATGATATACCCTATATATAGGATCATTCCAGAAACGATTTTGCCAAGGTTTCTTAAGAGTGCTTTTCCAAAATCCAGTGGGTTTCCATTCATATCTGTTACTTTCAAGCCAAGCGCCAATTTTCCGAAAGTGGCTTGAAATTTACTAGCCTCCATGATAGTGAAATAAAGGATACTGGCTAATCCTGCCACTATCGTTATACTTCCTGCAGCTCCCATTGCTGCAAATGCGGTGGCCATGGCTTGTTCATCAGACATATTGCCATCATCCATATTCATAGCCATGTTGATGCCGAATAGACCAAGTATAGGCATGATGATAATAAATTGGATGGCACCCACAATAAGTCCATCGATAATCACGGCTACAAATCGTAGCCAGAATCCGGCGTAGTTTGTTGTTGACATTTGTATGTAGTTAGGTTTTATAATTTGATGATTAAGATACTAAGATTGCACTAAACGAAAAAAGCCATTGTGATTCCTCACAATGGCTTTTCTTATATTTTTTTAATACGCTTAAGGTAACTCGGCAATGACTGTTTTACCACCATAAGAGATGTCGTCAATGTTTACTTTGATCTTCGCATCAAGGGGTAGATACAAGTCTATTCTACTTCCAAAACGTATGAATCCAAATTTTTCTCCTTGAACAACTGGATTGCCAGTTTCAGAATAGAAGCAGATTCTTCTAGCTACTGCACCTGCTACCTGTCGCATCATGATTTCTACACCAGACTTTAACTTCAAGCCAATAGATGTTCTTTCATTATCCGTACTAGATTTTGGATGCCATGCTACCAAAAACTTGCCTGGGTGATGCTTAAAGTAAGACACTTCACCAGCTACCGGGCTTCTGTTTACATGGACATTAAGAGGAGACATGAAGATGGATACTTGAATTCTCTTTTCTTTCAAATATTCAGTTTCTTCTGTCTCTTCAATTACAACTACTTTTCCATCCGCAGGAGCAATAATGTGCTTATCGTTTAGCTCAATAGCAATTTCTGGATCTCTAAAAAATCTCACAACGAGGATAAACATTACCACAGCGGCAACTCCCAAAACGATCTGAACGATCTGAAATGGAATTAACCAATATAATAGTGCATATAGCAACACTAATACCAGCGTTGCAATCGGAATAATCTTGTATCCTTCTTTGTGAATAGTCATTGTTAGAATCCTCCTCTGAATTTGTAAGTCTTCGCTACTTTGTCAATAGCAACAATATACGCAGCGATACGCAATGATACATCGTATTGCTGAGCTGTTTCATATACTTTATCGAAAGCTGTTTTCATGATCCTGTCAGATCTGCGGTTTACTCGCTCTGCAGTCCATTTATATCCTAATCTGTTTTGAACCCACTCAAAGTAAGAGACAGTTACACCTCCAGCATTGGCAAGAATATCAGGCACAGCCATGATACCATTGTCATTTAAGATGGCATCAGCTTTTGCAGATGTTGGTCCATTAGCACCTTCTACGATCAATTTCGCCTTGATTTTTGGTGCGTTTTCTTCTGTGATCACATCCTCTACAGCAGCTGGTACCAACACATCAACTTCTAGTAGCAACAATTCGTCTGGACTGATTTTTTCAGCACCATCGAATCCTTCTAATGTACCATTGTTGTTGTTTCGGTATTCGATTGCTTTCTGAATGTTGATACCGTTTTTATTGTAGTAGGCTCCGCTTAAATCTGAAACAGATACTACAGTTACGCCTCTTTCATGAAGCAAGCTTGCTGCCCATGAACCTACGTTTCCAAATCCTTGCACAGCACATGTAGCTTTGAAAGGATTGATTTTCATTTTCTCCATCGCTGCAAGAGCAGAGATCATTACTCCACGTCCGGTTGCTTCTGTTCTACCGAGTGAACCTCCAAGTACAAGTGGTTTTCCTGTCACTACCGCATTTACAGTCATGCCCTGAGCACGAGAGTAGTGGTCCATCAACCACGCCATTTCTCTTGGGCCTGTTCCCATATCTGGAGCAGGAATATCTCTGTCTGGGCCGAAAATTTCTAGCATTGCTTGAGTGAACGATCGGGTAAGTCGTTCAATCTCACCTGCAGACATTTCACGAGGATTACATTTGATACCTCCTTTGGCACCACCATATGGGATGTCAACTACCGCACATTTCCAGGTCATCCATGCAGCAAGCGCTTTTACTTCATCCAGGTGAACATCCATATCATATCGGATGCCACCTTTTGATGGCCCAAGGATATTGGAATGTATTACTCTGTAACCTTCAAATACTTTGATGGAACCATTATCCATGGTGATTGGCAAGGTTACAATTACTTGCTTAGTTGGAGATTTTAATACATTGTAGACTTCATCATCCAGACCGAGGTGTTGTGCTGCAATGTGAAATCTTGACATCATTGACTCGAAAGGATTTCCTTTATCCTTAATGGGAGCCGGTTCAATGTAAGCCATGCTTATATAATGATTAAAATGGGTTATTTGTTTATTTGGCAGCAAAGCTAGCTCTTTCCTGTTATTTACCTAGCTAGTCAATGCTCTTTTCGTCAATATGTTATGTTATACGACTATGAGGTGATTGGTTGCAATATTGGGGGCTTTCTATTAAAACAATTTCAAGAAAACGACCACAAATGGCACGGCTAAAATTAAGCTGTCGAAGCGGTCTAAAAACCCTCCATGACCTGGGATTGAGGCACCTGAATCTTTGATTTGCATGGTACGCTTAAACATGGATTCTACCAGGTCACCATACGTTCCCGCGATGACTACAATCATAGCAACACACATCCATTGCCATTGAGCAAGACCTGTGGAATATCTACTAATTAGAATTGAAAAAGCCACAGCAGTTATAGCTCCACCAATGGCACCTTCCCATGATTTCTTAGGGGAGTGTCTTTCAAACAGTTTACGCTTACCAAATTTGATCCCTGAAAAATAGGCTCCGGTATCACTCGCCCAAATAATGAGCATTAGACCAAGTAAGATCTCATAGCTGTAGTATCCATGATAGTGCACCACTACATTCATCAATGCGAATGGTAGTGCTACATAGGTTAGGCCGAGATAAAATAGCGCAATACTTAAGAATGGGTTGTTGTCATTCTTTTTATAGAGCTTCACCAGAAATATCAAAGAGGCAACTGGAAATATGGCGAAGTAATATTTCGGATCAATGCTTCCTCGTGCTACAAAAAATGAAAGTACGAAGAGTGAACAGCCAATCACTACACCTAAAAGTCGAATTGGTAAATAGCTTTGAAGTTTGATCAAACGGTAAAACTCCCACTGCGCCAATAAAGAAATGGTTAAGAATACTATGAAATAGCTCCATTCTCCGATGATCAAGGAGGAGATAATGATGGCAGCTCCGGCTGCTGCAGATATAATTCGCTGGTATAGTTCTGAAAACTTATTCAAACTGGATTTCGTCGTTTATTATTTTAATTGCTCTAATCACATTGTCTGGGGCAACACACACTTCATAGTGACCAATGTGATGGGAAGAGTCCATTTTGCTCAATAATACAGGATTCATCTCATAATCTTCCAGTACCGCCTTCACAATTTCTGCCCGGTACTGCAATTGGTTACTATATACGCTTTGCCAATCACGCATCTTTTGGTTGCTGAAAATAATTTTTGAATAAATATAGCAAAGCAGAACCACCTACTAAGAATATGGCAATCACATAAAATGGTGGAGAGGTTTCAGCGTCTGTTGGATCAAAATCCAGAATATCAAGTTGACTTAAGTACAAAAGTATTAAGGTCAAACCATTATTTATAAAGTGGCCTAATATAGCAACCGAAAGACTACCTGACCAATAATAAAGGTAACCGAAAAGCGCTCCTAACAGAATTCTTGGTACTACACCATAAAACTGCATATGCATTGCACCAAAAAGTATGGCAGCAAACCATATACCTACATGATGATTGGAAAAGGCTTTGCTCAAAAGATTTTGAATCAATCCTCTAAATAGTAACTCTTCTCCAACAGCAGGTATTACTGCTATGACGATTAAGGCGATTAAAAATTGTCCAATATTCGCGAAGCTGGTTAAATATTCGGTGAGTTCTTCTAGCTGCAATTCTTTTTCCTGCGCCCAATTCTCAAACCATGAAAGAAACTCTGGCATCTGGATGCTCTGATTCCACTCTATCACAATACTGTTTGCGATCATGAAGCATAACATGATCAATATGGTCATAAAGGCTGGTCTCAAAGGAGACTCTGGTGAGTTTAGGAATTCATTGAATTTAAGATGCAGATTCTTATGTAAAAAGAATAGTGGAGTAATGATAAACATTCCAACTGACGTAAT
>CAXEKM010000733.1:0-4227 GCA_963996645.1 uncultured Marinoscillum sp. | reverse complement strand
TGCTCCTACAGTAGTATTGCATTGGGACCAGAGCAGAGAATTTAACCCTATAATCAAGCCTAATGAAAGTACAACTTTTCTCATATCTGCGGTGGTTTAGTTAAACCTAATGTCGTTCAATATTTTCTTTAAATAATTCTATAACGAATCGAAAACAATTTTCCCTACTCGCTATTTATTAATCCTTAAGTTCTCCGTTAGCATTTAAGCGAAGTAAGCCTACCATTGTAGTTCCGCTACCAAAATCAATAGTAGCTGCTACCAACACATCTCCGTCTGGTAATGTAATAGCACCTATTGCTCTATCATTACCAACTGTAGTCCCATAATTCTGATCAAACCCTTCCACGTGACCGGCGATTGGTGAAACGCGCATAACTAATATTTCTTCCAGTTTAGTAACTGATGTACCTGCATCTCCTTGACCTAAAGTAAAGTTTGGAATACTCCCTAATACCATCAATTCGTTATTTAATGTTCTAGAGAATGTCAGTGCTCTACAAGCTAATCCATAATCGCTCGCTAGCACATTACTGCTATTAGCTACCAATTGTCCACTAGCCGAAACTGCAATATGGAATCCACGGAGTGCTCCAGTACTCCCATCTTCTGTTGAACCTACGATTGAATAGCCTAGGGAAGATTTTTTAACAGCATATGGAATATCATCTGCAGCTAAGTCAGCACCAAGAATACCTGTAACTAATGCACCTTCATCTGCTGTTCCAAAAGAATTGGTTTCAAAAATATATAAGTTGGTTCCTGTATATTCTTCTTCAGAAGCTCTAGTTGACCCTACTACCAAGAATCCTTTATTGTCTAGTTCAAATAAACTTAGAGCATTCTCATTGCCTGTGAATCCATGACTCTTTTGCCAATAAACACTATCTTGATCATCCACCTTACCCATATAAATTTGAAATTCACCTGCAGGTGTTTGATCTCCAGCATATCGTCTTGATGCAACTGATGAGTGCCCTAGAACAACAAAAGTCTCATTAACATCAGACGTTTTGACTATATCAACAGCAATCAAACTATCCATAAAATTGAACCCATTTCCTCCTGATGATCCTGTACTAATAACCTCAAGATTACTATTGATTTTACCCCATACACCTGTGTATTGATCTACACCCGTTTCTTCATCTTCAAACTGTATGTACCCAACAATCAAAAATTCATCATTACCAATGGCTTTTAGCCTCTTTGGGATATCGTTAGAGCTATTGCTTAAATCAATGATTCTAGAGGAAAGTTCGTTACCACCTTCATCCGTTTTTATTAGGTAAAAATCAGAATGTGTCCCAGTAGTGTTTTGTGCAAGTATGATTATTTCCCCGGTACTAGTTCGAACGATATCGACAGCTTCATTTGAACCTAACCCATAGAACTTCACAAATACATCATTTGGATTAGGCCCGTCTATGTCATTTGGCGTACAACCGACAAAAACTAATAGTAGAGATAATATGACTAAGTATTGGTATCTCATATAAGTTTAATATTTCTTAGGATTATATATGGATACGGTGTACCCAATTGAAACCGAGACAAAATTCAATGACAATGCAGGTTCTACATATCCTACATCGAATGTATATTCTGAGTTCGTGTAGCGCTCTGCTCCATTTATATAATTTCTTCTACTTGAGTCATATCTACCTTCAACAGTAAAGAAATGTGTCTTGAACCTTATTTTCAAGCCTAACCCTGCCGTTAATGAATAATTAAACCGATTAACTTGATCTGTTTTAATTAAATCTATTTCTGTACTAGTGTATGCCGTTCCTCCTGCTCTGGAACCTAATGCAGAAGCGCTTAATAAATAATCCAATGAACCACCTAAAAAACCATATGGTAATAATACTCTGTCCCTGTTGGTGGACCATAAAGTGTAGCTCGCCTGAATTGGCATTCGCAAATAAACCTGAGAATTTGTTACTCTAGTATTTAGGTTTAACTGATTAACATAAGAGTCAGTATTGTAGGATGACATTCTATATTGAAAACCAGCACTAACATCTACGTCCTCGTATACTTTTCTTTGAAAAAGAACTTCTGCCCAAATATTATAATTACGTCCACTTAATGCATCATAATCAATACTTGTCGTATCCCCAGGCAATTGGTAAGAGTCTTCTCCTCCAGTAGTAGTTCCATTATAAAAATTATCATGTACGAGTGTATTGTTTGTAGCATAACCCTCAATTTCCGACACGTAACTAGTATTTAATCCTCCTTTAAAAGAAATTCTGAAAATAGGTTCAGTTCTAAATTGGTCATATAAAAAGAACAACTCTGCAGGGTCAACTTGAGGATCTAATCTATGTTCAGGGTCTTTCCTCAACAAATTAATAATGGCTTGTTCAGCCTGGGCTTCTTGATCTGTGAATATGTAAACAAGAGTCAAGAGTTTTCGTGCTCTAATTTCCTCCTCATTAGAAAAGCTTTTGCTCTGGATACAGCCAGAAATCTGATCAGGAATACCTAATAACCTTCCGGCTTCATAATCATCTTCGGCTTGATTAAGCTTCTGAGTACAATTTTGACTATATGCACTCCAACTTAAAACCATTATAAGTATGGCAATTGATTTTTTCATAAACGGCGATTATTGATCTTCAGTGGCCTTATCTAAACCTTCACAAGTGAATTCATACTCAATCTCGTTTGGATCACCCACATACTGTCTCCATTGGGTGTCTGACATATTGTTCCTTACCAAACCACAAATTTTGTCAGCATATTGATGAGGCAATACATCAAAAACTCTAATGATACCATCTTTAGATCCAGTTACAAATCTTGACCCATCAGGATCGAAATCAGCGCTCCAAACCCAATCATCATGCTCATCAAAGATCGTTGGAAGATCATAAATATTTGTTGGCGTAACATTCCACATTCTGGCTGTTTTATCTCTACTTGTTGCTACAAGTAGGCTATCATCTGGACTGAAAACAACATCAGTTATTGCAGAAGTAAATCCTGAAAGTGTTGGTCCCCATTTTTTCTTATTCACTAAATCCCAGATATAAACATCTCCATTTTCATCCCCAAATGCTAAGAAGTTACCTGAATGACTAAAATCTAAACCATGAACTGGATTCACTTCATCATTTGATCTTCGATAAATGGTGCGCGCATTAAAGTCTTCACTTTCCAAGTCAAAAATTAACACCTCACCTTCATCAGTACCAGCAGCCAGAGTTTTGTTATCTGGAGAAAGTGCCAAAGACATTGCGCGAGCTTGTGTAATCAACTTTGGAGTTGATTGATCCATGCTGTGAAGCAATATCCGATTATCCGCTCCTGTGGATACAAAAGTCTTATTATCATCTAAAAAGACCAGATCAAAGATTGTCCCACCTAAATGCCCCTCAATTTTCTTTGGTTCACTATCCAGGTTCTTCAAATCCACAACAATTATATGATTATCACTTGTACCTAATGCTAGATATCTTTCATTAGGACTGATATTAACTACTCTATTAACTTGGCTCTGATTATATATTTCCTTGAAAGTTCGCTTCTCATTTGTCATGTCCCACATAAGTAATCTACCATCACTACCTGCGGAATACATTCTATCACCATCCTGAGAAAACGCCACAGATCTCACGGCTACTGTTTTCTCTTGTCCAAATTGATTGGTATAGGGTAAATGCCCATGGTACTGGTGAAGGACAGAGTCTCCATTTTCTCTGTAAACTCTTTCACCATCTTCATCAACTGTGTAATAATCTAAAACGCCACTTAGACCATTGAATATACCCGCATAGATATCACCGTTATATGGTTTATTAGGATCTCCATACTCTTGGAAGTAATCATATGCTTGTTTCGCTACAACAGCTCGTAACTCTCTGTCAGATATCCCATTAGCTTTTATCGCCATGGATTGAGCAATTGACTGCATTCTTAAATTATCGGCACGTTCTTTTGCACGGATCGCATCTTGTCGTGCCACTTCAGCTGAATCTCTCGCCAAATTGGCTGCTTCTTTTTCTGATTCGGCTACTTGTTGCGCTTCTTTCGCTTTTTGAGCTTGAACAGTTGCATATGCAGCACTTTGTTCAGCCTTTTTCCTTTGTTCTTCGGCCGTTTTATTAGCCTCCTGAGCTCTTTTCAATGCGTCATTAGCTTTTTCTTCTTCCCTAGTTGCTCTTGCTGCTTCCTTAATAGCTTCATCGGACAATCTATTTGCTCTTTCTGTTTCTTCTT
>CAXEKM010000732.1:0-2700 GCA_963996645.1 uncultured Marinoscillum sp. | reverse complement strand
TTCGTTAGATTTTATGGGAGAAACATATAGAAATGATTCCTTCATTAACTCTTCGATTCCAAAGTATTGATTCGCAATAATTATAGCTTCCTTTGATGTATTCTTCAGCCAGTAATGGTGGAGATAGTCTGTAGAATCATGAGAAGAGTAGATTATTTCCTCCAAAATGCCACTTGATCTTTTTGGAAATAATTGGTTTTTCAATTCATTCATTTGACAACTTTAGTTATTTCGTAACAATCCAGAAGTTATCCAATCCAAGTTCGATCATGTAGCTTTCATTCTGGAGATCAATGGCTTGTATGGAGCTTATTCTTTGCTCAAATAGGGCTATCAATTCATTATTAGAAATGTTCCCAAGATTAATCTTGATTAATTTTTGAGGAGTACGCTTGACTAAAAAAGAGTTTCTGAAATCTTGATCTTTTGTAATCAGGATTAACTGCTGATCATCAGCATATTTGGCAATGTCAGAGTCTTTTGAATTCCATTTGTTAAGTATAAAGTTGACATGAGTTGAATGAAATCCTAGTTGCTCTATTTCCTTAGAAAGTTTAATGGGAATATGAACGTCACAAAGGAACTTCATCAATTGGCTAACTGATACGTCTCTCCAGAAACAGATAAACGGGCAAACTGTAGACAAGCTTGTAAGTCTTCCCTTGTTAATTCAGGGTGGTCTTCGATAATCTCTTCCTGAGTCATTCCTGATCCCATCATATCCAGAATCACCTCCACTGGCCATCTCATTCCACGGATAACAGGTTTGCCATGACAAACTTCAGGATCAATAGTAATACGTTGGACAACTCTATTCATAGAATAAAGATAAACAGGAATTGGAAATCAATCTCAGGCAACAGCGAGCATTTTTAAATGTTGTGTTTTCATCTTTAGTTGGTAGTAGCTGAAAGCTTCTGTTTAACCGGAAAATTGTAGAATTTACAGTTACTTAAAGGAAGTGAGACTCCCCTAGAATCCAGAATAATTAGGATTTTGGAATGGTGATTGTCTTGGGATTCGGGGAGTGAAGTTTCATTTTCGTTATTGCCTAAATTTCGACGTTATGTCTGTTCTTGTAGAGGATTAAATTGAAATTCTAAGGGAATCTATTAATTGGTGAATTAGCTCAAATGTACAGAAAGATTGTATCCTGAGGGATTTCAAAACCACCTATTTGAACGAATGAACCATACATTCCACGCCAATCTTCAATATCGTTCTCGTTGCGGGTGTCCCATCTTATCAGTCCGGGTTCATTGTCCCACTCATTCTTAATCTCAGGTTTGATGACCAATCCAATTTCATCTCCTAATTTCACCTTCATCCCAAAATAGAAATGGTCAGCTGTTGGCATACCTAATAAATAGTCAAATTATACAGACTTGGGATAAAGCAAAGCTTGGGATTTTTAGGATCGTAGAAGATGGCTATTCTTTCTCCTTCTTGAAGATGCCTTTTATAGGCAGACTCGTACTCATGATTAACCATCTTTCCATTCGCTTCATATCTGAAATTATATTCCTTAACAGTTCGTCCATTATGTTCTGTGTTGGTATTTGTGATGCGCGTTATTTCGGCAATAGATTTCTCACCGTGCTGAAGTACATAATAGCCCAATTTAGCAGTATCCATTTTTCTCTTTACGATATAAAGACCTATTGCCATGAAAAGAAGACCCCCAAGAGCCCTTAAGTCCATAACGGCAAAAAATGGCATGATGAAACCAATAATACAAAAGGCTTCTCCAAGTAAGAAAGGTGCAGTATGTAGATAGATTGTGGTTCTATCTGATTTGGTGATTTTTCTCATTATGACTGTTGAAAGAAAGGCAAATTATTGAAATTATTCTTCGAAATCAATTGATGAGATTCTCCTCCATAACCTCAGGGATTCGGCTCGTGAATGATGAAGGTTATTGCATATGCGAATTAAAAACTAGTGATAGCCAGTAATAGAAACATGAAATATTGTCAGCTTGAATCAAATTACAAGAAGCCCATTCCTCCAACATTTCTATTAGTTTTACTTTTCTATAGATCGAGCTGGTTTGGTCAGCTTTTCAGTTAAGTATAAGCACGTTTTTCTAATGAGATTTCTTCATACCGCAGATTGGCATATCGGGCAACTCTTTCATGAGTTTGATCGGCATTTTGAGCATCAGCAGTTCCTCAATTGGCTGGTTCAGAAGCTTCAAGATGAGCAGATAGATGTGCTGCTAGTCAGCGGAGATATCTTCGATCAGGCCAATCCTTCGGCGGCTGCTATCCGATTGTTGTATATATTTCTCAATGAAGCAACGGCCGCTTGTCCTGATTTGCAAGTCATCGTGACAGCAGGCAATCATGATTCGGCTACACGACTGGAAGCTCCAAAGCCGCTGCTGAGCTCGTCCAACATTCACATCATTGGCGTGATGCCAAGAAAAGACGATGGCGAAATTGACTATGAGGCTTTAACCATTCCTATCAAATCCAAAGAGGGCATTTTCGGTTGGTGTCTGGCTGTGCCATTTCTACGCATGGGCGATTACCCGGAGGTAAATGGCAGTAAGAACAACTACGTTGATGGTGTGTGTGCTTTGTATGAGGAGGCTTTCGCGTATGCCAATGAGTTAAGAGAAGCAAACCAACCGATCATAGCCTTGGGGCACTTGCATGCGCTAAATGCAGAAATTACGGACCTGGACAAAAGTGAGCG
>CAXEKM010000731.1:0-3897 GCA_963996645.1 uncultured Marinoscillum sp. | reverse complement strand
GAAATCTGGTTGACCATGAACAGTACAAACCCCAGAATCACGAGGATGCTTACAGGGAATAATATTTTCTTTATCGAGCGGATCATTTGGAAATGCTGTTGGCGTATTTATTATTTCTCACGGCTGCCAGCAGTTCAGGTTTCAATACCTGGTTAAATGTGGCAAAATCACGGCTCACCTTCACATTGATGCAAATACCATTTTCATACAAATATTCGTTGGTCCCGTCAGGGGAAACAAGTTTGTACAAATGTTCTCCAATCTTGTCAAATGTTAGCATACGACCGAAATAGGCAGAGAATACTTCTTTCCCATCATACGGTTCTTCAAAGTATAGCTCGGATACAGAATTTCGGATATCTTTTTCATCAATCTCAGTATGGATTCCATCAATGATCAAAGAATAAAATCCTTGTTTGATGGCCAGTTCTGTTTCTTTCTGAATGTTGCCATTGAGGGTATTGAAACTCCTTCCAGTTTGAAGGGACCCATTCAGAAATGTCTCCTCCAGTTCATACTCTACTTCAAACTTGAAGATTACCCTAAACTCAGTCTTGGTATTGAGAAGGTATGTTACTTTACCGTTTGTATTGGTTCGGTTGACCACAGTGGTGCCCATGGATTCGTCACTACGAATCACATCATACTCCAATCGTTGTGCAGTTATGGAGGAAATTACAAATAATAATAAACCAGTGGTCGTCAGTAACAGTTTCAATTCAAGTATTAGTTAGATTCATTAGGTGGATGGTACTCCTAAATTAAACAATTCATCATTAGACCCTACTTACATGCGCTCACAAAAAGTCACATTTTCAAATAGTGAAGGCCAAAAGCTTTCTGGTATTATCGATTTTCCACTTATCGGCGAACCAAAATGCTTTGCCATTTTCGCTCATTGTTTCACATGCTCTAAAAACCTGAAAGCGGTAGATAATATCAGTTCAGCTCTTACTCTAACGGGAGTGGCGGTATTAAGATTTGATTTTACGGGACTTGGTCAAAGTGACGGAGAGTTTGCAGACACCAATTTCTCCTCGAATCTATCAGATTTGAAGTATGCATATGATTTCCTTAATGAACAATATGAGTCGCCTAAAATGATGATTGGGCATTCTTTAGGTGGTGCTGCTGTCTTGCATATTAGTGGCCAGTTAGATGCTGTGCAGGCGGTGATTACCATCGGGGCACCGGCAGACCCAGAGCATGTTAAGCATTTGTTTAGTGATGGAGGTAAAGAAATAGATGAAAAGGGGGAGGCGGAAGTGAATATTGGAGGAAGACCGTTTGTCCTGCGAAAGCAGTTTTTAGAGGATATTGGTCAAAGGGATTCTAGCCAGGTAATTAAGGAATTAGGTAAAGCTTTGCTGATCATACACTCACCTCAAGACATGATTGTGGAAATAGAGAATGCTGCGGAGATTTACGATGCAGCTATGCATCCAAAAAGTTTTATTACGTTGGATGGAGCTGATCACCTGATGACCAAACCTGAAGACTCTACCTATGTTGGAAGCATTATTAGCCCATGGGCCCAACGCTATGTTGATTATGATGAAGAGAAAAACCTGGCACCGGAAGGCGAAGTTTGGACCAGGTTATCTGGTAAAGATTTTGTCACGGAGATCATGGCAGGGAGACATCAGATGATTGCAGATGAACCAGAAGGAAGTGGAGGAACGGATTTGGGACCATCACCATATGGTTATTTGTTGAGTGCTCTTGGTGCATGCACAGCTATGACATTAAGAATGTATGCTAGCTATAAGAAGCTTGATTTAAAAGAAGTAGAAGTTCGTTTGACCCATGATAAGGTTCATGTAAATGACGGTGAACAAACAGAGTCCTCCAAAGGGAAGATTGATCAGATCAAAAGGACTATTCGCATCGAAGGAGATTTGTCTGAGCAGGAACGAAAAAGATTAGTAGAAATAGCCGATAAATGTCCCGTTCATAAAACCTTAACAGGGAAACCTCAAATAATAACGGAAGAAGTCAACTAGATGATTATTTTTGTTGCCAATCACTCACCTGGCCAATTTTTTGCGTTACGAAAATCTTCCATATGAAGCAAAAGGTATTATTTGGGCTATTACTATCGATCATCACATTAGGCGCTTATGCTCAGCAGCGGTTTGATGACAGTTATTTTTTAGATGCACGCGTATTCGTTGATACCATGGAGTATTCCTGGTCACGAAATACCATCGTTAGGAACGAGCGTAAGGCGCTTGGTTTTTCTTATGATCAGGACGATGAAGTAGCAGAGATCTATTTGATGTTTGATGAAGACTCTCCTGTTTCAGGGATTTCGTTGGTGCCGTCCGGAGATTTCAATCAGGTAGATTCATTGATTATGTTTCGTGATTACGCACGATTCAAGGTGCAGTTTAATAGCCTTACCAACAGTGATTTCTTGAAATTTACCTTCAAGGTAAAAGTGGATACCGCAGAAGAGATAGTGGAGCTTCCTCTTTTTCCTTATACAAATACCTATGTAGAACTTTATCCTGGTACGGATGAACTGTACATTGGAGAGGAAAAGGTATTTGAACTGACCTCTAATAATGTCGATAATATCATTCCAGATAATCGCTGGACTGAAGGTCTTCCCATTAACTATCGAATCACAAGAGACGGAGGTAGGCTATTGCTGCATTTGTTACCGAATAAGCTAGGTACTCAGTATTTGGAGGTTCCATTTAAAGTGCGCAAACCAAACTTCAAACGAGGCAAGTTAGTCTATGATATTCCTTCTCTATATCAATCCTTTAGCATCAAATCTGGCCGGTTGGTATTCTTGAAATTTGATCAACAAGAAGTTACTCCGAAAGATGATAAGACGGAACCTGTTGAAGTGCAGATTGATAACAATCGATTCTTGAGATTGGATAAGACCTATAGAATCGAAAATCAGGAAGAGTCTGGAGGACCATTGATAGCCGAGCTGTACACCAAGGCGCGTTTGAACAATGATAAGATCCTTTGTTTGCTTAGACCATATGCCTTTCACAGACAAAGTGAGGGTTACTTGTATATCAAAGATGGTGACAATGCACAGTTCGTAACAAATGTTGATATCACTCCTAAAACAAACATTAAATCGATCTATATCCAGAGAGAAGGAAAAGACTGGCAAAAATCGAATGTGGTTCACCCGGGAGAAACGGTCAATATCAAATTAGAAGGAGAAGGTTTGCATAAGGCCAACTTCAGCTTCCCAGGAGCGAATAATTTGGATTTGGACTCATTGATCAAAAATGAAAAGATCAGTTTATATAGACTGAAGATTCCGTTAACCATCAATACGAATTCAATAGAGATATTTAATCATAACCAGTCAACCGGATCTTCGCTTAGAATAGAAGAGTATTCTCGTCCACGTGATTTGGATTTCATCAACCTGGATTTTGGTAGACGTCATGTGACAGTGGCTAATGTTGATAAGCCAATTTACTATGAAGAGACACTTACAGATCTGGTATTTGATTTTCAACGTTCCAAAATAGATGATGGAGATTTGTATGGTAAGCAGTACCTACAGATCAAAGTGAAAATCTCTAATAAGAAGGGTAATTTGATAGAGTTGTATCAGTTTGATGAAGTGGTAGTATGTCCAAATGAAGCCTCCCCTAGATTTATCAATTATGATAGCAAAGACTGCCGTGGAGATGATATCAACCTCAATAATTTCCTTTCTAAAAAGACTTCCGAATTAGAGGAGTGGTCTCGAATAGAACTGGAGATTAGTCATATCAAAAGCAAATATGGAGGTGCAGGTAAGAGTAAGAAAATCCTGATTCACTTGAAACGAGATTATAACTTTGATATTGATGTATCCTTCCCCGCTGGACTACTAATCCTTAAATCTGGCTCTGACAACTTTGCCAACTTTGG